>JBEIOY010000011.1:0-17538 GCA_040377355.1 Burkholderiaceae bacterium
AAAGAGTTGTTCAACTGCTAATTTGACTAACTCTCCAGCAGCACTTCCAACATAGCAAAAGCCAATACCTTCATGGCCATCTTTACTGCGCACTTTGACCAAACAGTAATGTCTTTCTGAAACTGTTCTAGTGGAAAAGGAAGTTACATGATCAAGCGGTACGCTAACGGCTATGACTTCAACAGATTGAATAATGGGCATGTCTGTCTCTCTATGTTTTTATATTTAATTGGTGATCACCGCTCTTCAAATACTTGGAAAATTCTTATTAAATATAAAGACTTCCAGATTTGAAATGCAAGCTATATCCTAGACCGATTAAGCCATAAAACAAAGCTGTTTTTGACCTCAAAGACTTAGTTATTACCCTAATAAAACAAGCTCAATATGCCTTTTAGCTAACAACAACAAAGTGCTGACTTAGGTATGATGAAAGACATAAAAATATGGAGATAAGCATGAAAAAAGTGGTTGTTTTAGGTGCAGGTACGATGGCTGTGGGTATTGCTGCAGGATTCATCAGCAGTGGTTATGGTGTGATTCTTTTGGGCAGAAATGTCGAGCGCGCCAAGGCTGCTGTTTCTGAAATCATGGGCTTGGCCAAAGGCTTGAGTTCAGGTTCAGGTTCAACTTCACTTGATCAGATTCAAACGGGCACCATTGATGATTGGTCTGATTGGTCAGATGTGGCATTGGTGCTAGAAACAGTCACTGAAAACTTAGTGCTTAAACAAACCATTTTTGCTTCATTGGATACCAGAGTTCCAACTCATATTCCGATTGGCAGCAATAGCTCAGGCTTTCCGATCAGTCAGATCAGTCAAAGCTTAAAAACAGCTCAGCGCATGTTCAATATGCACTACTTCATGCCAGCACACATCGTGCCATTGGTCGAAGTTGTTTTGGGTAAAGTATCTGATCCATCATTGGCGAAAAAAGTTTGTCAGTTGTTTGAGGAAACCGGCAAGAAACCAGTGTTGGTCAATCAAGACATACCAGGGTTTTTAGCCAATCGTATTCAGCATGCCTTGATGCGTGAAGCTCTGGCCCTAGTGAATGATGGAATTGCAACGCCTGAGGATGTTGATACAGCTGTGCGCTACAGCTTTGGTTTCCGCTATGCAGCGGTTGGGCCCATGACCCAAAAAGAGATTTCAGGGTGGGAAGGCATGGCGATTGCTGCGAAAGAAATTTATCCAAGCTTATCCAACAACACAGAAATATCCCCTTGTTTGAACAAGATCTTAAAAGAGAAAAAGTTTGGGATCAAGTCAAAAGAAGGTTTTAGAACTTGGTCAGATAAAGAGGCTTCTGAGATGAAGCGCAAATATGAAAGACGCTTGAAAGCTGCTTTTGATGTCTTGCAAATTGAGCCAGACTAAGTAACTGAACTTTTAAATCTTTTAGTTTGTTTCGGTGATTTGCAGAGCTGCTAATTCAGCATCCGTGAAACCAGCAGCTTTTCTTGCAGCATAATTAAACGGGCCTCTGAGTTTAGGGGCATCGTATTTTTCAACCAATTCTGCATAAGCCAAAATAGGATCTAAGTTTTGTTGATCGCAGAGATAGTTGAACCAGCGGTTACCAATTTCAACATGCCCAATCTCGTCATTCAAGATAATTTGCAGTAATGCAACAGCATCCTGATCATGGGCTTGCGAGAGCTTTTCTTGTATCGGTGGCAAGGCATCCAATCCGCGGCTTTCCATGGTTCTTGGCACCAACGCCATTCTAGCCAGAATGGATTCAGTGGTTTTACTCACCATTTCCCATAAGCTATTGTGCGCAGGAAAATCACCATACTTAAAACCACTTTTTTGAAGATGGCGATTCAACAAATCAAAGTGATAGGATTCCTCAGCCGCCACTTTTAACCAATCTTCGTAATATTCTTTGGGCATATTTGGAAAGCGCCATACAGCATCCAAAGCCAAATTGATAGCGTTGAACTCAATGTGTGCCAAAGCGTGGATCAATATCGAACGACCCTCCTTTGTCACCATCGAGCGGCGCTTGACCAAGCCAGGATTGACCAAAATGGGAGATGGGGGCCTGCCGGGAATATCAAACCCTTGCTCAGTTAAAGGCTCTTCTCTATTGATTGCTATCTCACCCTGCAGGTATTGCTCACGCAAAGCGATGACGGCCAAACCTTTTTCAGAGGGGTCGCAAAGACTCAGAAGTTGAAGGGCTCGGGAGCGAAGTTCAGAAACAATCACTCGCCAAGGACTCCCTTTAATCCAGTATATATAGAAATGGCTGTGGTGCCTAAGGCAACAGCAGTACCTCCGAACTCATTGACCTTTTGCATGATCTTTTGCAAAGCCTCTGGGGACAATTTTCCATCAGCCAAACCCTTGACAAGCGCTTGCACCCAAGCATTATTTGCTTGCTGACGATAGGTTCTCATGCGTCTCATGAATGACAGAGTGCCAAGCAACATGCCAGTGAAAAAACTGAATGAAATACTGGCTGAATACTCTAAAAACTCTTTCCACTCAATTGGATTCTTGGGCATGATGGGGGTGTGATCAACATAAGCTGTGATTGCACTCATGCCAATGACTGCAGACCATGCCAATAAAATCGTTCCGCCAACCCATGGCAAGATCAAGCGTTTTTTCTTCTGGAATAAATAGTATGCGAAAGGTAACGGTACAAGAATTGAAATAATTCTCAGATAAATCAATTCAAAGTCATAGACAATCGTGATCAGGGCATGAGAAATTAAAAGAATGCACAGCGGTAAAACCAAGGTCTGAAAAATCAAGAGGATGCGAGTAAACAGGCCTTCGACTTCTACTTCCTTTTGGTTTTGAAGATCGTGAACGTAACCTTCTAGTTCGACGATCCTTTTCTCCAAGACTTCTTGAACCTTTAGTCCATCTAATTTCTGCTCTAAGTCAGAAATTTTCCTCATCATTGGCTGAAATAAATAGAGATCTCGTGTGCACACCCTGCAAACGTGAGCGTTTTCCTCTACCTCGCTCAGACAATATGGACACTTCATTATTTTTTAACAACCAAGTTAACTACAGAGTTTGATTCTCGCCCCTCAACATCCTTAACAGTAATACGCACTGCATGATCCCCTGGAGGAACCTGCGCCTTATCAAAACTAATGCCTGATTCCGAAATGGCTGGTTTCATTCTTCCAGTTAGGTCCACCAAAGGAGATTTTAAATAAGTCACCTTGACTGATGCTGGATCAATCTTCTTACCGCCTCTGGCTTCAAACTGAACCTTAAGATCAAAGGGTGCTGAGATTGGCGCTGAACCTACATCAGGTGAAAGCACTTTAATCGCTGGTCCTCGCGAAATACCTCGGGTCTTCAGTTCACCAGCTGCAGCTGGCAATTGAGCTTCCTTCGCGGTGATTAAGTCAGCAGCGATAGCTATCGGCTGAAAGCCTAGGAAAATTGCCGCGATTCCAAGATTCAATATTATGTTTTTTGTTTTCATATTTTTACTTTCCGATCTTTTGAACTTTCATTAATCACCAACTACAACAAATGGGGCCCAAAACAAAGGGTGCGCATAAGAATAAGTCATTGTATTTGTTTTGGCATCCTTTACGCCAGCATTGTCAGCCAAGTTCACCATCGCCTGTCTTAATGATTCAGCTTTAGAAATTTGATCTTTTGCTTGCTGACGTTTGAATAGATCAATCATGAGCTCCCTAGAGGCCACTGTATCAACTGGCCAATTAGATACAAGCAAAGCTCTTGCCCCTGCATAGAAAAATGCCCTACCTAAACCTGAGACAGCCTCTGCATTTCCGTCACCAGTGGCAGTATTACAGGCTGACAAGACAACCCAATCGGCATTTAACTTAAGCTCCAAGATTTTATCCATGGTGAGAAGTCCATCGCCCTCTTTTTCACCCGTTACATCTGGTGATGACAAAGCCAAGGCCGGTTGTAGTAACCCATCTAATTCGCCAGGCACCAGTCCATGCGTAGAAAACATCACAATCGATTTCTTGGAAAAATCAGTTTTAAGCACTTGGGCAACACTGGCTTTCTCATGCAAGAAAATATCACCCTCTTTGGCGTTAAGAACTTTGCCAATTTCATTGACCTCAAGGCTGGTATCCGGCAACGCAGGTAATAAAGCCAATTCTGCTGAGCTGACATTAGATGTTTTGGGCGCATTTCTTAGCTTGAGTGGAATGCCTCTTGTGGCAAGCTGCTTGCTTGAATTTGCAGAACTTGTCTTGGCCTGATCTTTACTAAAGTATGGATCAGCAAAGGCTATGAATGACTGCTCAACATTATTAAGCTTAGGCATACCCCTCAATGCAGCAAGCGCATTGACCGATGGAAGTTGAGAAATAGCAATTTTCCTCATTAACCATGGTGCATTTTGATAACCCGCAAAAGATTTTGCACCCTTTGTTGGTTGCTTCATCGCTTCAGTCAATAAAGTTGCAATTGGTAATTGACCAAGCGATAAATGAGGAATAGAAATCAATAGATCCTTACCAATTAAGCTAGATTCAACTGGCTTGATCAGCTGTGTGTAAAGCTTGTAAGAAAGCGCCACATCAAAAACTGGAATTTCTTCAACGCTTGAAACCCCAGGGTCCAATGCTTTGCGAAGCTTTTCAACATCTTTACTAACGTCTGCTTTATTCAAGGGAATATCAGAAAAACTACTCAAGCCATTGCTGTGGATCGCCCAAACATAGCTCTTTCTATCCCCAAAATACCATGTCACCAACACCTCTTTGGGTTTTAGTATTTTGGCGGTTCTATCAATGGTGATTGGTTTTGGCTCAACCAAATCAAAGTACTCTGGAAATTTATTTTCAATTTCTTTCTTAACGGAATTTCTCTCTACCTTAATGGCCTCAATGTCAGCTTTCATTTTTGCTTGAACAGTCGGCAACTGCCTCTCTGGAGGGGCAGCAGATAAAGCCACAAGTAACTCATTCAAAGAATTTGCACGCCTTTGCAAATCTTGCTCTTTTCTTGCCAAAATCTCTAATGCAGGATTTTTAATATTTGAACGCGCAGTACTTTGCGTCATGGCGCGTTGCACAGAACTTCCTCTGGCCATATCTGCTAACTGAAACGCTTCAGCTATCAAAGCATTTCTAGAAGCTGGGGTTTCTTTGGCCGTATTAAATAAAACACCAATGTAGGATTCAACCAAAATAGCAAAACGTTTTTGATACTTTAAGCTAATCGTTTGATTCTCAGCATCATTGCGAGTTTGATCAATTAAAACAGGCATGGCTTTTGAAAAATTAACCCGAGCTTCTTTTGTTTTGCCCTGCTCCTCAAGGGTCATCGCGTAGAAGGCTTGCGTCCATCCCGTACGAGGATGATTTTGGCCATTGATTTTTAAGCTGCGCTCATACATATCTTTTGCAATGACCTCAGCTTGCGGGGCCTGTTTACTGAATATCAAGGCAACCACTTCATCTAAGTCGTTGATACGCTTAAAGCGCTCTTTCATAAATTCATCTTTTGCAATCGCTGTTTTTATTGTGGCGAATTGCTCAGCAGCTTCAGTGAATTTTTCATTATTGACCAGCGCTGCAGCATGAGATCTTCTGGCCGAGATCATTTGGGTTGAAAAATCTGCGACCCCTGACTCCATGATGCTGTTTAGGGCATATTTTGATAAAAGCAAGGATTCTTGGGTTCTACCTTGTTCCGCGATTGTTTGAGATAAGCCGCTCAGCGCTCCCGCAACCGATGAGGTGTTTCTGGTCCCAACCTCTAGAAATGTTTTTAATGCCAATCGATAATAGTATTCAGCTTCAGCTAATTTTCTTTGCGCAAACAGTGCATTGGCCATTCGCACCTGCACAATTCCCTTGTTAAAGTAAATACCCTGCTTGCTATGGACTCTTCTCGCTGATCCTTTGTAATCTCCTCTTTCTAAAGCATCAATACGAGCTTGCATGGCAGATAAGGCCCTGACAAAACTTAACTCTGCTGCCACAGATTTTCCTGTTGTCATTAAGTACTCTCCACGAGCACGCTCAGACTGATAAGTCCAAAGAGTTCCCCACTCCGACCATCCGGGACCTCGGCGAAGCAAAGTAACAATTCCATCCACTTCTCTAATTGCATTATCCGAAGCTTGTAAATCACCGAGTTGTCGATTAGCGTTAACCAACAGCAATTGGAATGTCAATTGCCAGCCACTTAATTGTTTGCCAAAAGTCGTGGCAAGAGCCTCATTGATTCTTTTAATTACCCCCTGCATATTGCCATCTAAAAATTCTGCCTGAATACAGCTCATGCGAGCATCAAAAAACTGCTCCCTATCATTTGAATTAGCGTATTCCATTTCTTTTTCGCAGTTTTCAAACGCAAGTTTAGATAAGCCTAAAAACTCAGCCGCTCGTGAGCGTTCTCTGTAAAAAGAATGTAATTGTTCTTTGCTTGCATTTTGGGGAACCTTGGCGGCCAACGCATCTTTATTCTTTTGCATTTCAGTGGCATCAGGCTTTGCGGCATCCAACATCTTAACCAAATCATCAATGGTTTTGGGCGAGGTTGGTACCTTATCGATACTTGCCAATAGCTCTTTATCGTTGCCGCCCGGTGGGTTTGAGGCCAAGCTAACTCCGCTGATAAACAAGGAGAAAACCAAGAGCAGCCATTTGCTGAATATTGAATGCATAACCGCCTCTTTTACATTTTTATTATTTCAAAATATTACAACTAATTTATTCAAAATTCGTACAAATAAGGGTCTTTTCAGGTAAAAAATGCTAAATTTCAAAAAACAACTCACATAACAACTATAAAAAGTCCCATTTTGACCACTTACTTAATGCTCTTAACCCAGGCATTGTCCCTTCTTGGGTTTGCCTGCTACCCGTCTGCCTTGACCATCATTCAAGCTGAGTGGGACCTCAGTAATTTTGAGGCTGGATTCTTGGCCAGCAGCTTTTTCCTTGGCTACGTGATCGCAGTCCCCATTGCGACCACCCTCACCGATCGCATCGATACCCGTCAAGTTTATTTAGCCGGCGGTCTCACTGCTGGATTAGGTTTGTTGGGTGTAGGATTTTTTGCCAATGGGTTTTACTCCGCCCTACTCTTTTTGATGATTCATGGTGCGGGTGTATCCGCCATGTATATGCCTGGCTTAAAAATTATTTCTGATCGCGTGACCACAGGTGAAATCACCCGTCACATTTCTTTTTATACGGCATTTTTTGGTCTTGGCACGGGAGCTTCTTATTATTTCTCTGGAGTTTTAATTCGAGAGTTTTCTTGGTCATTGGCGTTCATCTTGATTGCCATCGGTCCAATCTGTGCTGGCATCCTGACTTGGCTTGGCACAAAAGCACTGCCAGGTGAAAAAGGAATTTTTGATATTCAAATGAAATTGAGTGATGCCTTTCCTGTAGCGCGATGGAAAAAAGTATTGGCTCTGAAAGAAGCGGTTGGTTATATGTTGGGTTACAGCGCGCACACCTTGGAACTGTTTGCAACGCGCGCTTGGTTGGTTGCATTCTTTACTTACTGCGCATCAATTGCAGCACCTGAGCAGCCTTTTTTGATCAGTGCCACGCTGATCGTGGCTTTTTTGAACATCATCAGCATCCCAGCCTCAATCCTTGGCAATGAAATGGCTCTCAGAGTGGGCCGACACCGCTGGGTCTATTGGGTCATGATTGGAAGTGCCATCAGCGGTATTTCATTGGGTATGTCAGTAGATTCTCATTGGACCATCATCGTTGCTCTGGCTTTCATTCACTCGATGTTTGTCATGGCTGACTCTGCCACTCTAACGGCTGGCCTAGTCATCAGCGTTCCACAAGAAATCAAAGGCACTGCGATGGGCTTACATTCATTGATGGGTTTTGGTGCTGGCTTGGTTGGTCCTGCCCTATTTGGGGCAACCCTCGATATCAGTCGTCACTTTGGTTATGGCGGCTGGACTGCAGCTTACGCATCGATTACCGTTTGGGGATTGCTGTTTATTTTTTATACTCAGCTTTCAGTTTGGAAAAATAAAAGAGTTGCTCAATGATGAGAAAAACACACCCCAGCTTGTTCCCCATCGGTAGCCAATTACGCCACAAGAAAACGGGTGGATTTTATTTGGTGATTGGCTTGGCCAAGATTGAAGCAACCCTTGAAATGGCTTATGTCTACGAATCAATGCAGACCCATGATTACTGGGTTCGACCTCAAGCGGAAATGGAAGATGGGCGTTTTGAATTAGTTAACTGATTTTTTCTTTAGCGAAGAAAAAATAATGCCCGCAACAATCATCATAAATGCCAGCCCATGAAATAGCTCAGGTGGCTCACCCAACAAAGCAGCCGACATCAAGGCAGTGAATAAAGGAATTAAGTTGGCAAAAAATGCTGCCATTGCGGGGCCTGCCGCCGTCACACCCAACCCCCAACAGCGATAAGCGATCAGAGATGGTGCGATCGCCACGAAGATCAATAATGCAATTGTAGATTTTGTGAACTCAAACACCACGGCATCAGCAGCCCACTCAAAGCCTAAAAAGGCGGTCGACCAAAATACACCAAAAAGTACCTGCGCCAATAAAAATTCAGCCCAAGGCCATTGGCGTTCAGTGCTCCTACCAGGGCGGCTCAACATCCAACTATAAAAACCCCATAAGATGGTGGCCAACAAGATATACAGATCACCCATCACTAACTGGATATCCAAGATACTAGATAAGTCGCCACGGGTCAGAACAATCACAACCCCCAATAAAGAGATCAAGGCGCCCGTCATTTGCTTGAATTGCACCGATTGCTGATAGAACAATGCCCCAATCACGATCATCCACATCGGCATACTGCCACCAATCAAGGTCACATTGATTGGTGTTGATGTTTCTAAAGAAAGATATAAAAGTGCGTTGTATGAACCAACGCCCAGCAAACCCAGCCAGAGAAAACGAATTTTGTTCTGCCAAATAGGACTATCAGATTTAAATAATTTCCAAGCAATGGGTAACAGGATCAGTCCAGCCAGGAGCCAACGCAGTGTATTGAGCATGATCGGAGAAATTTCTCCGACTGCCAAACGCCCGACAATGGCATTGCCCGCCCAAAGGATGGTGGGTAATACCAAGTAAAAGATAACACGGGGTGTTAATGGGCTCATTGAACAACTACCATTGGCAGAATGACTTAAGAAAGCGATGCTAGCATGTCTGATCTAGCAGATTGCTCATTTTGCTGCTCTTGGATATTCTCACCCTATTAGAAGAAGGTCACCATGAATCAAGACGAACGCATCACCAACCTAGAAATCAAGTTGAGCTTTTCTGAAGACTTGCTAGAAGAGTTAAATCAAACTGTCTTTAAACAGCAGCAGCGCATTGAATTGTTAGTAAAAGAAATACAAACACTCAAATTGCAGATGGCGAGCAATATGCCCTCAGATGGAAACAGTTCTCAAGACGAAAGACCGCCTCACTATTGATGCCTGATTAAGGCTTACGCCCGATCAAGACTTTTGTGCCAAACCTTCCATGGCCAAAGCATAGCCTTGGATACCAAAACCAACAACAATACCTGCAGCTACCGGTGAAATATAGGAATGATGTCTGAACGCTTCGCGCGCATGCACATTAGAGACGTGCACCTCAATCACAGGTAAGCCGCTCATGGCAGCAATGGCGTCATGCAAAGCCACTGAGGTATGAGTGTAAGCCCCGGGATTAAACACAACACCCTGAACCGTACCAGCACGATAAGCTAATCCAGCTTCCTGAATCTTGTCAATCAACGGGCCCTCATGATTGCTCTGCAAAAACTCAACGTCGAAACCCAAGCGTTTCGCTGTGTCTTTGCAAAGTGTCTCCACATCCGCCAAAGTACTTGAACCATACTTTTCTGGCTCACGTGTACCCAAGAGGTTCAAATTGGGGCCGTTAAGGACAATGATTTTTTTCATGATGATTGAAGTATAGCGCTGATAAATTGCTTATTCCAAGCACTTCTGACGGATTTTTTAAGTCTTCTTTAAGTCTGCTTGAGACTCCTGGAGCCTACTTCCAACGCTCACAGCTCACTTCAATGGTGCCTTGGTGGCTACTCAGCATCAAATGCTCGTCTTGGATAGTGGCCTGTATTTGCATGCTGCGTTCAGCCCAGCGCGCCAACTCTTGAGAAATATCAGATGGCACACGGTAAACCGATAGCTTGTCCATGCGGGTGAGTTTGTTTTGAATTCCCTTCCACCAAACTTCAGCAGCATGATGGTAAGCATAGGCCACGACCTTGTCTGATTTTGAGCAAGCGCGGCTCAAGGGCTTTTCTTCTGGCTGACCAACTTCTACCCATAAACGAGTTTGCCCCGTGAAATCCTTTAACCAAACATCAGGCTCATCAGGATCTGATAAGCCAGCCCCAAAGACCAACTGACCATCGCCTTGGCAAAGGTCATTTAAAAGATGGGCATTGAACGACAAAGCCAATAAACGCATCATCATGCGCTCATCAGTTTCGCTGGGATGTCTTGCCAAAGTTAAGCTGTGGTCAGCGTAATAGGCGTGGTCAATGTCAGCGACTGACAGAGTGACTTTGAAGATGGTGGATTTAATGGCCATGAATGTTTCGGTTTTCTGTGCAATTTCACAGGAGTCTGCGAAAATACCATTATGAAGCAATCAAACACCCCTGAAGAGTATTTGGCTCCCGAAAAGCCTAGTAAATCTGAAATAAAGCGTCGATTAGAGGCCAGACAGTATCTTGCTGAAGAAATCAGTCAGATGCCTGATAAGTGGAAACTTATGCCAATACCCGAACGTCTATTAGATGCTCTAAAACAAACGCCCAATGTGAGAACTCATGGTGGCATCAGACGCCATATTCAATATTTAGGCAAAATCATGGGTGCCATGAGCGAAACAGAAGTAGATGGCATCAAACAAGCCTTGATTAGTATTGTGGGCCCTAAAAAAGCCAGTAAGATGAAAATCTAAATTATTGTCATTGATTGGAGACCTTTATGAAAATCACCAGTTCAAGCTTTCAAGATCAGTCCATTATTCCAGGCCAGTATGCGTTTGCGATCAAAGATCCAAGCACACACATCACCCTATCAAGCAATGAAAATCCTCACCTGGCTTGGTCAGATTTTCCCAAAGAAACCCAATCATTTGCATTGATTTGCCACGATCCTGATGTACCAAGTAAAGGTGATGATGTGAACCAAGAAGGTAAAGTGGTGCCTGCAAGTTTGCCGCGTGTAGATTTTTACCACTGGGTTTTAGTGAACATTCCGAATTCAGTTCAAGCAATTGCTGCTGGCAGCCATAGCAATGGCATCACAGGCAAAGGCAAATCTTCACAACAGAGCCCTGTGGGCACGCCAGGCATCAATGACTACACTGCTTGGTTCAAAGGTGATGCCTCAATGGAAGGTCTTTACTTTGGCTACGACGGCCCCTGCCCGCCGTGGAACGATGCAATCAAGCATCACTATGTTTTCACGGTCTACGCGCTCAATACCGCCAGCGTCGCTTTGAAGGGTGCTTTCACAGGTTCAGAGGCTTTGGTTGCGATCAAACCGTACATCATCGCTCAAGCAAGCATCACGGGTATTTATAGCTTGAACCCAAGTGTCGCGATTTAATTAAATAGTTTTATTTAATTACTCAGCCTCAGCTAATTCTGGTCGAGGTCGATTTTTTTCAGTTTGCATGGTGGCGAGAATTGCCACACCACACAGCACCACTGCCATCCCCACGACTTGAATGATGGTGATTTGTTCACCCAAGAAAAACCAACCAAGAAAGATGGTGGCAATTGGCCCCAACATACCTGCTTGAGCAGTCAAACCAGATCCAATTCGGTTAACGGCAATCATCACCATCAGCATGGGCATGAAAGTGCAAAACAAAGCATTGAAGAGACTCAACTGATATACCTCAGGTACCTGTGTCCATAAATGAGTGGGATTCAAAATCAATGCTTGAGCAGTACTGAAAAAAGTTGAGGAGGCACTGGCATAAGCAACCAAACGAATGCTTCCCACCCGCCCTACGATCTCGCCAGCGAATATCAAATAGACGGCATAAGAAATGGCGCTCAAAAATACCAACATGCCACCCCAGGCAATCGATGAGCCCATGGCGTGAAGATCGTGCGAGAACACAATGATCACTCCTGCGTAGGCAAGAAGCAAAGCTAACCACTGCTGGGTGTGAATTTTCTTTTTAAGAAAAAGCATTGAGATCAGCAAGACAATCGTGGGATTGAGATAGAGAATGATTCTCTCTAATCCAACGGTGATGTATTGCAAACCCAAAAAGTCCAGATAACTTGAGAGGTAATACCCCACAAAGCCCAAAAAAATGATGCTGAGGATGTCGCGCTTGGCCATGGGTAATGGTTGATGATGACGTGAAGACCACCACACAGCCGCCCAGAAAAATGGCAAAGAAAAAAGCATCCTCAAAGACAGCACGGTGGCAGCATCGACCCCATATTGATAGCAAAGTTTGACCACGATTGCTTTGGCCGAGAACAAAATGGATCCCAATCCAGCAATGAGCAGCGAGCTGAGAAGAAAGGATCTTTGCATGCGTTGGACTTTAAAGGGGCTTTATTGAGTATGAAAGATTAAATGATCAAGCGCCCGATAAGAGACGTTCAATTGTTACGAAGAAACAAGCCATAGTTTAAACGAGCAGAAAGTGCTTAAAAAGCCTAAAATACAGCCCGTGAACGCACCTTTCAATCCCTCTCTGATACCTAGCTCGCCAAAATTAGATTCTTACCCTAAATATTGGGCTGAATGTTTTGGTACAGCCCCCTTCTTGCCGATGAGTCGAGAAGAGATGGATAAGCTTGGTTGGGATAGTTGCGACATCATCATTGTGACTGGGGATGCTTATGTTGATCACCCAAGTTTTGGTATGGCCATCATTGGTCGCTTGCTTGAGGCACAAGGCTTTCGAGTCGGCATCATTGCTCAACCAGATTGGCAATCAGCCGATCCGTTCAAGGTCTTGGGCCAACCCAATTTATTTTATGGCGTAGCTGCTGGCAATATGGACTCAATGATCAATCGTTACACGGCTGAACGCAAAGTTCGCAGTGACGATGCTTACACAGCGGGTGGTATGGGTGGCAAGAGACCTGATCGTTGTTCCTTGGTTTATGCCCAGCGCTGCCGTGAAGCTTACCCTGATACCCCTATAGTAATGGGGGGTATTGAAGCCTCATTGCGTCGTATTGCGCACTACGACTACTGGCAAGACAAGGTGCGTCGTTCCATATTGATTGATGCAAAAGCGGATATTTTGCTTTATGGCAACGCTGAAAGAGCTGTGGTTGAAATTGCTCATCGCTTGGCCAAAGGTGAAAAGATAGCTGATATCAATGATATTCGTGCCACTGCTTTTGTCAGACGTCACCCTGCTCCAGGTTTTACCGAAATTGATTCAAGCACGGTGGATGTGCCAGGCGTGATTGATGCCCCGATCAATCCTTACCTAACACCTGATGAGCAAGCCAAAGAACAAGGTACCAGCTGCAAGAAGACCGATGGCACTCTTGAGAAAGAACAAGCCGTTCAAACCATCACAGTTGTACCAACTGCCAGAAAACGTTTAGAGCGTGATACCACCGTGATTCGTCTTCCAAGTTATGAAGCTGTGAAGCGTGATCCGGTGCTTTACGCACACGCCAGTCGCGTGCTTCATTTAGAAACCAATCCAGGCAATGCCCGTGCATTGGTTCAACAGCATGGCGAAGGTGCTTCAGTCAGAGATGTGTGGCTCAATGCCCCTGCTGTACCACTGACCACTGAAGAGATGGATTCAGTCTTCGATTTGCCTTATGCCCGAGCACCACACCCATCGTATGGTGATGCCAAGATACCAGCCTGGGACATGATTCGTTTTTCTGTGAACATCATGCGCGGTTGTTTTGGTGGCTGTACATTCTGTTCGATCACCGAGCACGAAGGTCGAATCATTCAGAACCGTTCTTCTGAGTCCATCATCAAAGAAATTGAAGATATTCGCGATAAAGTCCCTGGCTTCACGGGCATCATTTCTGATTTAGGTGGTCCGACTGCGAATATGTACCGAATTGCCTGCAAATCGAAAGAGATTGAAGCGCATTGCCGCAAACCTTCTTGTGTTTATCCAGATATTTGCCCGAACCTCAACACAGACCACACGCCACTGATTCAACTGTACCGTCGTGCGCGAGCTTTGCCTGGTATCAAAAAGATTTTGATTGGCTCGGGTGTGCGTTATGACCTAGCGGTCAAAGCGCCTGCTTATATCAAAGAACTTGTGGCTCATCACGTGGGCGGCTATCTAAAGATTGCCCCTGAGCACACCGAGCAAGGTCCTTTATCGAAAATGATGAAGCCAGGCATGGGTGCTTACGATAAGTTCAAAGAGTTATTTGATAAATACTCTAAAGAAGCAGGTAAAGAACAGTATTTGATTCCTTACTTCATTGCAGCCCATCCAGGTACCAGCGATGAAGACATGATGCATTTGGCGATTTGGTTAAAGAAGAATGGCTTTAGAGCTGATCAAGTTCAAACTTTCTACCCCTCTCCAATGGCAACAGCAACAGCCATGTATCACACCAACAAAAATCCATTACGCAAAGTCACGCGTGACAGTGAGACAGTGGATATTGTCAGAGGTGAAAAGCGTCGTCGTTTACACAAAGCATTTTTGCGTTACCACGATGCCAATAACTGGCCCCTTCTAAGAGAAGCTTTGAAAAAAATGGGTCGTGCTGATTTGATTGGCAACGGCAAGCACCATTTGATACCAAACTATCAGCCAACGACTGACGGTAGCTATCAGAGCCCGCGTCGTAAAAACTCTTCAATGGGTCTGATTGGGAGCAAACCGTTTGGCAAACCCTCCGCTTCTGCTGAGGCTCACAACCCAAGAGATTTTTCCGTTCCTCAAAAACCTGGTCGCGGCAAGATCATGACGCAACACACTGGTTTACCGCCACGTGCAACCGGGGTTAAGACTGGTGCAAAAACAACAGGCAGCGTCTCTGGTCGCCCAAGCTCAGCCAGAGGCTTAAGTGCTGGCTCAAAACCTGGCGCAAGAGCACCAATCAACAAAAAGAAGTGATCACACTGCTTTGAACTGAAGTTCAAAGATCAATATTTTGAGTGTCTTTTAGGTGTTTGGCTGAACGAGCAGCAAATAAAAAAATTGCCAGGCCATATAAAAATATAACCCCAACCGCAATATAAAAATAAGTATTTTTATCCATTTTTTTGCCCTTTTAGTAGATAAGCACCCAATAGGAAAAATCCTATTGCTATGGTCAATAAAATTGATCCTTGTAAAGCATATTCAATGATTTCAGCTTCAGAAAATGGCAATCCCGCCATCGATATCGCTGCAGCCAAAGACAATGAATGTATATATCTTGAACAGGATTCAATTTGATCTCTGTTCAAACCATTCGTGGCGTTCAATAAGTTTTTGAATCTGGTCTCCCTTTCAATAAGCAAAGATTGTAATTGCTTATGTATTTTATAAATAATAACCCAACGCCTGATAGGGGAAAATAGTTAAGTCAAAAGAATGATCATTGGATGGGTGAGGCGAAAAAAATTATTCAGAGGTAAGATTTAGCCATGAAAAAACCTTACCAACTTTCAGCCAGTGAAGCTGTCAAAAAAATTCAGGCAAATCAATTAAGTTCCGAGGAACTACTACGCTCTTGCATTGAGAGAATCGAAGAAAAAGAATCTTCCACTCAAGCGTGGGTAGAAACCAATTTTAAAACCGCTCTTGATAAGGCCCGTTATCTAGATCGTTCTACCAATCAAGGGTTGCTCCACGGTTTGCCATTTGGCGCAAAAGATTTATTTGATACCCATGATTTTCCAACTCGTTACGGCTCCCTTATTTATGAGAACAATCGCCCCAAGAGTGATGCCGTGCACATTTCATTGATGCGTCAAGCAGGCGGTATTTTGTTGGGCAAAACAGTCACCACTGAGTTTGCGACCTTCAAGGGTGGTAAGACCAGAAATCCTCACAACCCTGAATACACCCCGGGTGGTTCATCCAGTGGCTCAGCCGCTGCCGTAGCTGATGAGATGATTCCATTGGCGACCGGCAGTCAAACAGCTGCCTCCGTTATTAGACCTGCGGCTTTTTGTGGGGTGGTTGGTTACAAACCCACCTACGGAAAAATCAGCTTAGGTGGCGCTAAAAGTTTATCGCCCTCCTTGGATACCCTGGGTAGTTTAAGTAGGACCGTTGAAGATGCTGCTTTGTGTGTGGCGGTGATGTCTGGTGATACTGACTTGGCCAAGATCAATGCACTTAGCAAAAAACCACGCATAGCCACTTGTCTGACCTATGACGGTCATTTGGCCTCAGCAGAAACTGTTGCCGCGATAGCGCATGCCGCTTTATTGGCAGAGGACTTATTCAAGGTCTCGATCCCTGAAATCAAGCTACCAGCCCTCTTTAAAAAGATGTCAGAGCTTCAAGGCAGAATCATGTGGTCAGAAAGTGCTCGTAGTTTTTCTTTTGAGCAAACCAATCATGCAGAACAATTGAGTCAACAATTGCGTGGCCTGATCAAGCAAGGTGCCGCTATTTCTTATGAGCAATACAACGCAGATTTGATCGTGGCTGAACAAGCACGTATGTCAATTGATCAATTATTGAACCAAGAGGTCGATGTGATCATTGCGCCAAGCGCGATTGGAGAAGCTCCTCATGGGCATACCTCAACAGGAGACCCAATCTTCTGTCGAGTTTGGACCTTGATGGGTTTACCATGCATCACCTTGCCATTATTCAAAGGGCCTAATGGCATGCCGGTGGGCGTTCAATTGGTCGCACGAAGAGGCAGAGATCGTCTTTTATTATCTGTGGCCGATGCTCTACTAAAAGCTCGTGAAGCTTAAAGGTTCAATCTTAGATATAACTTTTTAAGAGTGGGATGAGTAAGGCGCCTAAGATGCCGTGTAAACCCATCGCCAAACTGGCATAAGTACCAGCCTCTGGATGAACGGCAAAGGCTCTTGATGCGCCAATGCCATGTGCTGCCACACCAATTGCAAAGCCGCGTTGCCACCACTGCTTCATGCCCAAGAGGTTCAGAATATGACTGCCTAAAATGGCACCAATGATGCCAGTGATCACAGCAAATACAGCGGTCAATGTTGGTGATACGCCTAAGCGCTCAGCAACACCCATGGCAATCGGTGCCGTCACTGATTTAGGGTAGAAAGCCCCGATGATGGCACTGTCAGCGCCCAAGAATGTGGCCACACCAACAGCACTGACAATCGATACAACTCCGCCGCAGAGCAAGGCAATCAACAATGGGAACACGCGAGCCTTGAGCGCTGCCACACCTCGATAGATTGGAATGGCCAAAGAGACTGTGGCGGTTCCTAATAAGAAGTGCACAAACTGAGCTCCTTCAAAATACTTCTGATACGGCATATCCACCAAATACAAAGCAAGAGCCACCAAAATAACAGCAATCGCCACAGGATTAGCCAAAGGATTGCGCTCTGTCTTTTGATAAAAGAAACTGCCGACTTGGTAAGCAGTTAAAGT
>JBEIOY010000078.1:0-6580 GCA_040377355.1 Burkholderiaceae bacterium
AACGTCAAAAGTGCATATTGACCTGGGTGAAAATTTGCCGGTTGATCAGAAGCAAAAATAAACTCTTTGATGTCATGCGTAATATCATGCGCACCAGTAAATCTTGCTTTAACCTTTTCAGTTTTTATCAATGGTGCATATTCATCGGACAACCTAGTTTTAATGGTTATGTCTGAAATTGCGCGAGTTTGACATCCCAAATGAATATTTTTCCGAATATCTCTAGCTGTTAATCCTGGCGGGTTATCGCATAAAGATTCAACCTGACCACATAACAGCTCATATTTACAACTTCCACAAGCACCAGCATTACATTCATAAGGAAATCCAAGGCCAGCTCTCAATGAAGCTAACAGCACGGTATCTTCGCCATGCTGCGCTATCACATCCTTCTCGCCATTAATATTGATTTGAATGGATTCCATCATCACGTCTTTAATTAAAAACCCAAAGATTTTCTGTAAGCACGAGTTGCTGCTTTAGCGTCATTGGCTGCGTCAGGAACATCGGGCATACCGCTGCAATAGGCATCAATTGCTTTGTCAGCTAATGGCTGCCATTTATCAATCCAACCCTGAATAACCGCACGATTAGATTCATTTTCTAGCGCCATCTTGACTAAATGCTCCGACCAACGGCGGTGACGCATGGCATCAATCATTTCTGCATCCAATACCATTGCCAACAGTTCATCGCCATTGTGTCTTGCAGAATTGCTTAGACTTCTTAACAAACCTTCTTCAACAGCAGGTTTCGCCACTAGATTCAAAGCTACAAAAGCCTCGCCCCAGTCCCATGTAATTAAAATCTTTTCCATTAGCTCGCGATAACCTTGCCAAATCGGCTCGTTTTCCCAGTAAGCGCGCTCTTTCTTTGAGAATCCTTTATCCGGATGCGCTAAATCTAGCTCTTTAGTTCTATAGGCTGCATGCGTTAACCAACGCAAAGAATCAGCCATTTGGAAAAAACCGCAAATAGTAATTGTGCTAGCTGGGGCAACCTGTCCAAAATAGGCTGAAGCCATTTGTAGGGTGTGGAACAAATAACGCGCAGGTGTATATCTCAATCCTAAAGTTCCCAACCAGCCAGGCTCTAGTGACTTGTTGTGATCACGTTTAGCAAATTGATCAAATAGACTAAAGACATAAGTCTCTTGGCCATCTTGCATCATGTTGTATGTTCTGTATACAACCTCATCTGGGTCACGGAACGCATTCCAATCATCATGCTTTAGCGCACTGCCATAGGTATTCTTTTTGTACCATTCATTCATGAATGTATTTGGATCTTGCTCATATGGCGAGTTCGCATCTCTATCGTGATAATGCAAACGAGTGCTAACAATCTCGTATTCACTTGGCTTTCTTCTTTTGTTACTTAAGTGGCTCCAAGTTTTTAATGGCTTTAAAATTTCTACGTTTGACATATATTTATTCCTTAAAAAATCAAACTTTTTTCGTCAAATAGAATCGAATTGCATTTGGCAGAGTTTCGATTTGTCCAGCAAAAGAGCTTAGATCAACCTCAAGATCATTCATCTCAAATGGTCTTCCTAGTGCTCTTTCGATTGTTTCTCTTCTAAGGATCATTTCGTTATCTGTTTCAATTCTTAAATAAGCTCGCTTATCGTCAACTCTAATTTCTTTGCCTGGGTTATCTTCCTGCGCTGCCTCAGCTACCGCAAAGGCCAATTCACCCGATCTCATCAATGGGCCAACATTGTTATTAATTCCTGACATAAATTTCCGTAACCTTAAGTGTGAGCAAACAATGGTTCTATACCTTCCACATCAACATAAATATCCTCGCCATCGACTTTGACGGGGTATTCAGCTAACGCACAATCCGAAGGATTAATACCCTTACCAGTGCAAATATCAAACGTCCACAAGTGCGCTCTACAAGTAATAATCTTGCCGTCAAATGTTCCCTCAACCAGCGGAATATCTTGATGAGGGCAAGTGCCTTGAAATGCAGTGAACTTGCCGCCATCCTTGCAAACCAACAAAACTTCTTTACCGTCAACATCGAAGGAATCCATCTCCCCCTCCCATACATCCTCAACGGTACAAACTTTTTTAAACGCCATCTTTTATTCCCAAATTATTTCGACACATTCTGTTGGCTTCAAACCACTTTCAGAAACTTTCATATTTCTAGCAAAAAAACTTTCTCCTGAACGTCTAACTCGCAAAATTTTGCTTGGTTGATCCTTCACGCGCCGACCGACTGAATGATGAGCGGCAGCTTTTGCAACCTCATCCATCGTATTTTCAGAATCAACTGGAACCAACTGCAAAGCGAAGTCACCTTCAAAGTTGCAACACAAAGGAAATAAAGCCATAAATTACCCCTCTTAAACTGCTTTTTTAAATTGAGCCGATTTATATGCTTCGACCCAGCTGTAGTTGTCTGCGTCATCCCCAATTTCGCCTGGCGATAAACTCATAAAGGCCAATGCACCCTCAAGAGTTGGTGGTTGTATTTGCCCATCAAGGAATCTATCAACGAGTGATTGGTGACCAGCGTAACGTTCTGGCTCTTGTTCAAAACACCAACGATCTGGCGCAGAACCAAAGTGGTACATGCGGCCCTTGTATTCCAATGAATAATCCTTAACATTCCAAGCCTTACCTGGAACACCACAGATTGGCAACTGACTCATATTGCAGACATAAGGCAATGTTTCTGGATAAGTTTTATCCATTTTTCCAGCCACCATGTTCTCAATCATGACATCCCAGCATTGACCCCACTTGTCATTCCAGCCTGGGTATTTTTCTTCTAGCCAGTCACGCTCTTCAGGGCTCATGCCGGCAGCAGCATTCCACCACAAAGTTGGCCTCCAGAAATACAAGCCCATCTGCATTGAATGATGAGTTGTTTCAACTTCTTCAAGGAAAATATCCCAATACCATGGCTTTTCCAAACCAATATCTTCAATATTGCGAATAAATTGATTGATGATGAATTCACTCATGAATTCTTTGAATGATGATTTTCTATGCTCTAGAGGTGTGTAGTAGTCCATTGCAGGGCCCGTTAACACGCTGAAAAGACGCCATGATCGCCAAAACGCAATATCTAATTTTTTCTGCGCTTCTTCTTTTTTGCCATGCGCTAAAAGAACTTTCAGTGCCGCGCCACCAATTTGTGCATGACGTGATTCATCAGTTTGAATACTTGAAATTAAACTAGAAAATGAAAAGTCGCCATTTTCAGCGGCATCTGCAGCCAAACCAAGGAACTGCATATTGGTAAAGCCAGTTTCGAATCCAAACGTCAACATAATTGATACGCTGATGGCATCACGAGTAACCATGATGTCATCAAAATAGTGGCGCGCAGCAATAGCAGCCCATTGGTTTGTATCCATGCTCTTATGAGCCCAGTCAAACTGGCGAGATTTATTAACATGCTCATGCGGGAAATACAGCTGAATTTGACCGTGCCTGGTTTCATCCATTGCGCCGAAAGTTGCCATGTTGCGCATACCTGGTGCTGGCCCAAAACGAGCCATGCGAGCTTCAGCGCTACCTCCAGAAAATTCTGCGCGAGGTACTGCGCCATAATGAAGTTTTAGAACAGATTGCCAAGAAGGTGCGGCATTTTCATAAATGGTACTGCGCTCTAAGGCAGCTTTAACTGAATATGCGCCCGCATCTTTTTCGCGCTGCACTTTCACATATTCTGGATACGTTTGCTTGTAAGGCTCATCATAAGCAGTCCAGTCCTCAGGAGAAATACCCATCCCCCCTGTCATTTGCTCAGGAAATAACTCTTCTTGTTTAACAAAGCTTGGCGTCCAATTAGTATCGCGAGCGATGTCGTACCACTCTGATCTGTCTAACTTAGTCATGTTTACTCCTTAAGGCTGATAAATGAAATAAAAAATTAACTTTTCTTCAGGCTACGAACCGCCACTTCAAAATGAATCCAGTTAAATGCGCTATGTGTGAATCATCCACAGGATTGATTTAGCCTCCTATCCCGTCAGTGAAGGGGTTATCCTTAAAAGGTAACTTTAAAAAAGGGGAAGGATTTATAATGGAATACCCTCTTATTTAGTGGTTAATTCAGCTCTCATATAGAGAATTACCCTAATCCATACTTACCCTAATATCGAGATTTATGGAAAATTACGACACTGACAAGGTAAATTAGAAACACGAAAAGCTTTTAATAATGTTGCCAACAAAAGATCTCTCAAGCCTAACTACATGGTTAGATAAATACCCACTTTTTCACAGCGGTGATGAGGTTGATGAGGTGCGACATAAAGTTGGTAATATTTTTGTTCCGCACAATCTAAATGTCCTTGGGCAGGGAAAACATTTAAGTGCTGATATGAATCATTTTCAACTCGAAAATACTTCAGTTAACACCCTAGGGTATGGTGCAGGCGTCAATATCACATGCGATCCATTTGATAAATTTTTGTTAATTATGTTGCCTATGACAGGTGTCATGGATGCGACCGTGGAAGATGGCGTCGTCAACGCTAACCAAGGAACTGCCGCACTCATCAATACCAGCGATCCCCTCTCAATGAAATGGGGAGATAACTGCAATCAATTAATCATTAGAATCAATAAAGAGTTAATACAAAGAACCTGCGAGACGTTGCTAGGGCATCCTATTAAACAAGATGTTAAATTTTCATCTTCTTTGAACATGTCGTCAGGCTTTGAAATATATCAAAGCATCATTCATTTATTAGCTACGAACAATTTTGTGTGTGAGTCAGCAAAGACTTTTCCGATCATCACTAGACAGCTAGAACAATTATTGGTTAGTTCTTTATTACTTAATCAAAAAAATCAATACTCGCAGGAGTTGCTGCAACCTGAAAAAATTGTCACCCCTCAGTACATTAGAAGGGCCGAAGAGTACATGAGGGAAAATGCAGCAGAAGCGATTACATTGCAAGACGTTGCTGACAATGCAGGCATTAGTTTGAAAACCTTGCACAATGGCTTCCAAAAATACAGGCAAAATAGCCCAAAAAATTTCTTGAAAAATCTTAGATTGGACTTAGTTCAAAAAGATTTAATGGCCGCAAAACAAAATAATTTAAATATTACAGTCACTCAAATTGCATTGCGCTGGGGCTTCCTTCATCTGAGTCATTTCAGCGAATCTTATTATGAAAAATTTGGGGAATACCCTTCAAAGACATTGAAACCGTAAGATTTCTCAGTGCAGTAATGTTTTAAATTCTCTGCAGCTTAATCAGCGTTAATAAATGTGAGCAATAAAAATCATTCTTAAATGATCAATCGATCAGAATCTGAACGCCCAATAGCACTAAAAATAAGCCCGCAAAGCGATCTAACCAAGAGGAGATATTTTTGTGTTTCCTCAATACATGATTAATTAGTCCTGCGAAATAGGCAATCAAACTAAAAATCAAGATTGCTTGAAGAATAAAAATACTGCTCAGAAGTGCTAACTGAAAAATGATTTCACCCTGGCTTGAAATGACAAATTGAGGCAGAAAGGATATGAAAAAAAGTCCTACCTTTGGGTTGATGGCGCTTGCTAACAAACCTTTCACAAAAGTCTTGCTCAGTGATGACCCCTCTAAAGCTCTTTGATCATCTAACTTAATAAAGTTATTATTAATAACAATCTGAACACCTAAATAAATTAAATACAAGCCCCCTAATAATTTTAAGAATGAAAATAAATTGGGGCTTGAAATAATAATGGCGCTAATACCTGCCAGCACCAGGATGCTATGAAATATGCACCCTAAAGCACAACCCAATCCAAACAAAAAGCCATGCCGACTTCCTTTTGACAAAGAAATTGCAAGCACAGATAAATTATCGGGCCCCGGCGTTAAAGTGAGTAAAACAGATACGCTTAAGAAGGAAATTATTTGATAAAAGGTAAGCACTTATACAGGAATGGTCTGGGCTATTTTTTTGGCCTGCTCTTGGGATTGGCCTGCATCTTGCGCTTCGACCATTACTCTGAGTAAAGGCTCTGTGCCCGATGGGCGAATCAACACTCTGCCACTGCCATTGAGATTCTTTTCTGCTTGAGTGATCGCCTCTTGTATCTTGGCATCAGTCTTCCAGTCATATCCTTGCTTGTATTTCACATTGATCAAGGTTTGCGGGAACAAAGTCACCTTCTCCAATAGTTGGACCAAGGTTTTTTGATTTTGTTTCATAGCTGAAAGAACTTGCAGTGCCGCGACAATGCCGTCGCCCGTGGTGTGTTTGTCTAGACAAATCAAGTGCCCTGAACCTTCACCGCCCAATTGCCAATTATTTTCTTTGAGCTTCTCAAGCACATAACGATCGCCCACTTTGGCGCGCTCGAATTCAATGCCTTCGGCCTGAATGGCTTTTTCAACTGCTAGATTGGTCATCAAAGTGCCAACAACACCTTTAACTGATTCACCAGCGTCTTTTCTGGCTTTGGCAATCAAGTAAAGCAGTTCATCACCGTTGAATAATCTGCCATGAGCATCGACCAATTGCAAACGATCAGCATCACCATCTAAGGCAATACCTAAGTCTGCTTTTTCTTCTTTGACTTTTTCAATCAATGCTTTCGGCGCTGTGGC
>JBEIOY010000089.1:0-6048 GCA_040377355.1 Burkholderiaceae bacterium
AAAGCATTTGTATCAGCTACTCCCTTTGAGAGATACCAGAATCTTAAATGAAGAACCTTAATTCGTCAAATGACCTTCAAAATCAACATTTAAGGATCAAGCTAATTAATCAAAAATATCGCTGAGCCATGACTTTGGCTTGCGGTTGTAATCGGAACGGTTGTCGCCGCGATAGTCTGAACGATGCTCATTACGGTAGGCGGGTTGTGACGGTTGCGCTGACACTGGTTGGTCGGCTGCTGATCTTTCAATGAGTTTATCCAACTCACCTCGATCAAGCCATACGCCTCGGCATGATGGGCAATAGTCAATTTCAATTTTTTGCTTCTCAGAAATCACGAGTTGAGAATCTTTGCATACTGGACATTGCATAAAGAACTCCTATAAAAGTTTTTGAAAAAAAGTTTTATAGGAGTGAGATTGAAATACTGTTGAGAGAATAGATTCCCCAAAGAAAAAAGGGCTTTTCAGCCCTTTGTATCTTTGATACGACAAGATGAATAACGTTACTTAATAAGACCGCAAGCAATTCGTGGGCCTGAGTTACCAGCTGGCTGAGACTTATAGTCATCTGGATCGCGGTGTATCACAACAGATTTTCCAATAATGCCATTTTTACCAGTATCAACAGTTAAGCCGCTGACTTTTGCTGAATACACAGCATTTCCATTTGCATCTGTTTTGATGTTCGGCATATCTCCAGCGTGATGCGCCCCATGCCCATGACCTGGCATTCCATGAGCTTTTCCATCGGGATTAAAGTGACCACCTGCGCTAGTTGCATCTTAGGCGGACGCTATCTCCCTCTTCTGAACCACCCGAACCGAAGGTAGTTTTGGTATCACTTGGTGGCCCGGGGCGGAATCGACCAGGCCCTAGGCTGTCTGACTCTATTTCCAGCTTTTCGCTTGTTCAGATAAATGCTTCTTAAATTTTGTAAAGCTTGCAGGAAAGGCGTGGCTATTTCTGCATAGGCCATCAGCTTTTCTGTGTAAACACCAGCACCACTTCCAAAGGGTAATCTTTGATAGGAATTATCAAACATTGAACGCCTAAGAACACCCTCGTTTTGAAAAGTTTGCAATATCCTCAGTAAAGTTGCTTTATCAATGCCTGTTGCTAAGTGGATGTCACGCAGGGTTTTATTGCCATCATCAATAGCTCTGATGGCTGCAATAGCTCGCTCGAGAACTCGTATTGTTTTCATGAGCAAATTGTACTTGACTAGGAATTGCAGGCAGATAAGCTCCAATCATATCAACTGATATAACGATAGATACCTGTAATGATGGATTGATCTTTTAGATTGATACGGTGAAATAACAAAGAACATCTTTATGACATAAACTAAGCCTACAAACTTATTGGTTTAAAAACCATAAGTTATACAAATAAACAATAAATAACTTTATGATTAAAAGGAGTTTTCCTTGAGCTTTGAATCGATACTTGGATATGTGGCAGCAGTTCTAACAACACTTTCATTTCTACCGCAAGTTACTCATATCTATAAGACAAGAGACACGAGTGCAATTTCTCTATCAATGTATCTGATGTTTAGTGTTGGTGTTTTCTTATGGTTTATTTATGGATTACTGATTAATGCATGGCCAATGGTGATTGCCAATGGCATCACTCTGTTGTTGGCGTTAATGATTTTATGGTTAAAAATCAAGCACAATCAAAAAATTGAATGACGTGATCTATTGGCAAGTCTTTTGAAAGCCTATACTTGATAAATACATTAATCAATTCTAGTATTGATACTACTTAACCAATGTTTTACCGCCCTTGAAGCTAAAGGAGACTCTATGTCTATTCGTGTCATCGCTCGTTTCTTTGCAAATCCAAATTCCATTAATTCAATCAAACCCATCTTGATTTCTTTGGTTGAACCCATTAGAAATGACCCAGGCTGCATAAGCTGCCACTTGGTTAATCACGCCACCAACAATAATGAATTTACATTTATAGAAGAGTGGATTAGCGAAGATGCTCTTAATGCACATCTATCAGAATCATTTGTGCAAAAAGCAGTTTTGGATGTTGAACCTTTCTTGGCAGGCCCCTTAGAGCTCCACGTATACAAGCCCATTTAAACCAATTTTTTCAGTACTTAAATGCGCTCAAATCATAAGTACTAATCAAACTAAATCAAATCAATTGAAAAATATGACACGAGTTATACGCTTTCATTCAAGCGGCGGTCCAGAAGTACTGAAGATTGAATCTATTGAAATTGGCAAGCCTAAAGAAGATGAGGTTCGCGTAAAAATTCAGAGCATTGGCCTGAATCGTGCTGAATCAATATTTCGGTCGGGTAATTATCTTGAAAAGCCCATATTTCCATCTAGCCTGGGTTATGAGGGATCAGGAATTATTGAAGCAATTGGCTCTACAAACTCAGACTTTAAAGTAGGTGATGCCGTATGTATCACCCCAAGATTCTCGATGACTAAATATGGCACTTATGCTGAGTCTGCAATTGTCCCTGTCAACTCTTTAATCAAACGCCCTCCCTCAATTTCAGAGCTGGAGGGATCCGCTTTATGGATGCCTTACTTAACTGCCTATGGCCTAGTTAATTCTATTAAAGCAGGAGAAGCTGTATTAATTACGGCCGCATCAAGTAGCGTTGGCTTGGCACTCATTCAAGTAGTCAATCGCTTAGGCGGTATTCCCATTGCGATCACTCGTACACAAGCGAAAAAAGAGTCTTTGTTAATGGCCGGAGCTAAGCATGTCATCGTCAGTAACGAGGAAAATATTGCTGAAAAAACAAATCAAATAACTCACAATAAAGGTGCCCGCTTAGCTGTTGATCCGGTATCAGGGCCCAATGTGATTGAGTTAGCTAACTCTCTAGGAAGCTATGGCGAAATAATCCTCTATGGCAATCTGAGTGGCAAGGCTTCTGAAACACTATTTCCATACCGATTAGCAATGGGTAAGGGGATTTCAATGAGAGCCTTTTTCATCGTCAGAGAGATTTCTGATCCGACAAGATTTAAAACTGCTCATGAATTTATCTTATCAGGTCTTCAAGATGGCAGCTTAAAGCCAACAATCGATAAAGTATTTTCATTTGACGAGATAGTTCAAGCTCATATCTATCTTGAAGAAACCAATCAAATTGGAAAGATAGTCATTAAAACCAATGCTTAAAAAGAATTAGATAGTTCTTCAGTTTGAATATTTGGAAATTTTGATCGAGCCAAGGTACTTGGCCTGCCCAGCACGATTCGAACGTGCGACCTACGCCTTAGAAACTCAGAAATTTGATGATTTCAACAGTATTTTTAATATATTACACCTGCCAAAACACCTTCTCGATAGGCAGTTTGATCAATTGCATCTAGTGGCGGTGAATAACAGTTGTATGGCATCGACACGTAGTGAATGAGTCTATGTGGAGATTCGATTCTTTCTATATGGAACACGTGGCAGATGTCGGAAACCCCGACAAATCAGGAAAAAACCCACTCCGAAGAGTGGCAACTTAAACTACACACTAAAAATTAATCTTAACAACCTAGTGCATTAGCATGGTGCGAAAAATGTTCCTCAATATAGCTAGCTATAAAATAGTAGCTATGATCACTACCCGATCTCATCCGTAAATCAATGGGGTGAGATACAGCGTTACAAGCCTCCACCAATAATTCTGGCTTAAGTTGTTCAGTCAAAAATTCATCAGAGGCTCCTTGATCAATCAATATGGGCAGTTTTTCTCTAGCTCTCTTGATTAATTCAACACTATCCCACTCTTTCCATGACTCAGTATCATCTCCAAAATATGCTGCGAAAGCTTTCTTACCCCAGGGCACTTGGGACGGTGCAACAATTGGAGAAAATGCGGAGACACTTTTATAGCGGCCAGGATGACGCAAAGCCGTTACAAGAGCGCCATGCCCACCCATCGAATGTCCAAATATTCCTCTTAGGTCGTTAGCTAAGAAATGCATTTCTATTAATGTTGGCAATTCTTTGGCTACATAGTCTTGCATTTGGAAATGAGCCGCCCACGGGGGATTAGTTGCATTGACATAAAACCCTGCGCCTTGACCAAGATCATAAGTGCCGTCATTGGGAACATCACCTCCCCTAGGGCTTGTATCAGGCGAAACCACTACTAACTGATGTTGAGCTGCATACTTTTGCGCCCCAGCTTTTGTTATAAAGTTTTGCTCTGTACAAGTTAAACCAGAAAGCCAGTAAATAGTTGGGCGATGCTCCCCAAGCAAAACAGATTCGGGGAGATAAATTCCAAACTTCATCTCACAATGAAGAGCCTCAGAGAAGTGTTTCCATACCTCCTGCCTTCCTCCAAAAGAGGCATGTGACTCAATTCTTTCCATTGATAACTCTTTAAAAATGAACCACAGAACGAATTGACTTGCCCTCATGCATCAAATCAAAAGCCTCATTGATTTCTGTCAGCGGCATCGTATGCGTCACAAATGGCTCTAACTGAATACGTCCCTCCATGGCATCTTCCACCATGCCAGGTAGTTGAGTTCTACCTTTAACACCACCAAAGGCAGATCCTAACCAACGGCGTCCAGTGACTAACTGGAATGGGCGCGTAGAGATTTCTTGACCTGCTCCGGCCACACCAATAATGACTGATTGCCCCCATCCACGATGAGCACACTCAAGAGCAGATCTCATTACATTGACATTACCAATACATTCAAAACTATGGTCTACACCCCAACCAGTCATTTCTACGATCACTTCTTGAATTGGTTTTGCATAATCTTTAGGGTTAAGAAAGTCTGTCGCTCCAAAAGTTTTAGCAAGAGAAAATTTATCTGAATTTGTATCGACAGCAATAATTCGGCCTGCTTTAGCTAATTTAGCCCCTTGAATAACGGCTAACCCAATACCACCGAGGCCAAAGATCGCCACGCTATCACCCTCTTGGACTTTAGCTGTATTTTTTACAGCACCTAAACCAGTAGTGACACCACAACCCAATAGGCATACTTGTTCAGGATTTGCATCGGGATTAATTTTTGCCAATGAGACCTCAGCTACTACGGTGTACTCGCTAAATGTCGAACAGCCCATGTAGTGATAGATTGGCTTACCTTGATATGAAAATCGAGTAGTTCCATCAGGCATTAAGCCTTTTCCTTGAGTCGCTCTTACTGAGACACACAAGTTGGTCTTACCACTCTTACAAAACAAACACTCGCCACATTCTGCGGTATACAAAGGAATCACATGATCACCGGGTTTGACGCTAGTCACACCCTCACCTACCTCAACTACAATACCTGCACCTTCATGACCTAAGACTGCTGGAAACACACCTTCTGGATCGTCTCCAGACAAAGTAAATGCATCGGTATGACATACGCCTGTATGAGTAATTTTAATTAATACTTCATGCTTCTTTGGCGGAGCAACATCAATCTCAACAATTTGCAAAGGTTTACCTGCTTCAAATGCTACCGCAGCACGTGATTTCATCTACAACTCTCCAAACTTGAATACATCAATAATAATTAAATACGCCAATTTTTAGATCATAAATGATGTATTTGATCTTTAATACTGATTTCTTTAACTGCTCTTCTCGCTTTTCGTTGTATTGATCATAAGATGAAAGTGATTGAAATTTTGGATCACTAGACACATCTTTTATTTTTTGTTGGGATCGCACCCCTTCATAAATGCTTTGCTTAGAACCAAGGCCGCATCTAATCAATGAAAGAGCAACAACTAAAAAGATCAATTTTTTTGATCGCTATTGTTTAACAATCGTTCTTTATCTAGACGCTTGCAGCATTTATTCATTTATTGGGATTTGGCCTGCCCAGCACGATTCGAACGTGCGACCTACGCCTTAGAAGTACTTTTGGTAACAATTTTGGTAAAAAGGGCTAGGAATAGCTCCTAACCCTTCATTTACCTATTGACTTGGCGGAGACGAGAAGATTCGAACTTCCGATCCAGGTTTTGCCCAGATGCTCCCTTAGCAGGGGAGTGCCTTCGACCACTCGGCCACGTCTCCGTATCACTTCACTGAATTAAATCAGT
>JBEIOY010000060.1:0-7656 GCA_040377355.1 Burkholderiaceae bacterium
GGCATAATGTCGGTCTTAATGCGGCTGTAGCTCAGTTGGATAGAGTACTTGGCTACGAACCAAGGGGTCGTGGGTTCAATTCCTGCCAGCCGCACCAAAACAGAAGGGCCTAGTGTAAAGCTAGGCCCTTTTTCATTCAAGTTATCTCATTCCGGAGATATTGCAAACTCGCACACTTACACACTTTTTGTGAACTACCACTATCCTAGTGGCTGAATCATTAATTGACTGGTATTGAGTGGCAATGAATCTTCCTCGTTCCTTTAGATCTATTGAATTTGCTTGGCTATTAGCCGCCCTGATTGTTTCTGTGGCGTCTTTAAGCAGTGTGGCTTATTTGGCAGATCGCATGCAAAGAGCTTTCGAAAGAGATGCCAAGCAGTTGATTGCTTCAGATGCTTTGATTCAGAGCGATCAACCCTTACCGATTCTTTTTGAACAACAAGCTACTAAGCAAGGATTGCTTGTGGCAAAGACCACGGTTTTCCCCACCATGTCATCAGTTGGATCGAATGCCCGCTTGGTGGCTTTAAAAGCCGTCACAGAGTCATACCCATTGAGGGGTAGCATCAAGATCTCAAAAGATCAGCTGGACATCAAGGGTGCAAGCACACGCGCAACACCGTCGAAGGGTTCAGTGTGGGTAGAGCCTGCTCTTTTAGCAAGTCTTTCTGCAAAGTTAGGTGATCGCATCGCCTTGGGGTCTAACAGTTTTGTGATTGAAGCTTTGCTAACCCAAGAGCTTGATAAGGGCGCTGGTTTCTTAAATTTTGCACCACGGGTCATGATGCGTGATGATGAGTTAGGTAAAACTCAGTTGATTGGCTTTGGCAGTCGGGTGACCTATCGATTTTTAATTGCAGGCCAAGAATCAACCGTCAATTCATTTTTACTCTGGTCTCAAAAAGAAATTGATAGCAAGCAATTAAGAGGCATCAAAATTGAAGGGGTAGATAACAGTCAACCCTTGATGAGGGCAACACTCGATCGAGCTGAAAAGTTTCTATCACTGGTCGCTATCTTAACGGCCATGGTCGCTGCTGTGGCGATGGCTTTGGCGGCTAAGCGCTACACCAGCAAACAAGCCAACCCCACAGCAATCTGGAAATGCTTGGGCGCTAATAAGCGCCAAGTATTGCTCGAGCACTTTAAGGCCAGCATGGTGATTGCGCTCTTGGGCGGAGCCATAGGAGCATTCTTGGGATGGGTCGGGCATCAAGGCTTACTTTTCTTTTTGGGCGACTTGTTGGTGGCTGATTTGCCATCAGCATCGGTGTGGCCATTGATCTGGTCTTTGCTGGTCGCAATCGTTTTGTTGATTGGATTTGTCTGGCCACCATTATTGTATTTGAGTGATGTCTCGCCACTGAAAGTGATTCGTCGAGACATTTCAGTAAGACATCCGGCATCATGGTTATTGATGTTTTTTGGACTAATCAGCTTCTTTGTTTTGCTTTTGAGTGTTGCCAAAGATGTCAAATTAGCTGTACTAACTTTGGGCGGTTTCACATTTGCAGCAGGCATCTTTATTTTAGTTTCATGGGGCCTGATTAAATTGACTGCCAAGATGGCTGAACATTCATGGCTGGGCAAACATGTGGTGCAACGGTTTGTTTGGCAATCACTATCAAGACGCTCTTTGTTCACTGGTTTACAAATAGCGTCATTGGCCATTGCCATCATGGCCTTATTGCTCTTGGCAGTTGTCAGACATGATTTGATGAGCGCCTGGAAAGGCAGTTCACCACCTGATGCCCCCAACAGGTTTTTGATCAATATTCAACCAGAACAAAAATCTGCGATAGAGCAAAAGTTATTAAGTGCTGGTATTAAAACAATTACTTTGTATCCAATGGTGCGTGGTCGTTTAACGCACATCAATGATCAAGTGGTATTGCCGCAAGATTTTTCGGATTCTCGTGCGCAGCGTTTGGTGGATAGGGAATTCAATCTCTCGTACGCGGCAGACTTACCTGATAAAAATAAAGTGACCGCAGGAACTTGGCATGCAAATACGCGCATGCCAGAAGTGTCGATTGAAAAAGGCTTGGCCAAAACACTGTCTTTAAAATTAGGCGATGGTTTGATCTTTGATATTGCTGGCACTCCTGTCAAGGCAAATGTCACATCCATCAGGGAGCTTGATTGGGGCAGCATGCGCGTGAACTTCTTTGCAATTCTGCCACCCCATCTTCTCGGTGAAATGCCACAAACCTGGATCACTGCCTACAAGCAAGGACCTTTGGTGCCTCAGGTATTGCCTTTGGATATTTCTGTGGTGGCGCAATTTCCTAACGTGACGGTCGTTGATGTGGAATCTGCTTTGAATCAAGTGCAAGATGTTTTGAATAAATTATCAGCAGCCGTTGAATTACTTTTTGGGTTCACGGTGATCGCAGGAATCTTGGTCTTGGCTGCTGCTTTAGCATCGACTCAAGATGAGCGCCTCAAAGATGCGGGCCTACTTAAAACCTTGGGCGCTAGTCAGGCTCAAATCAGACGGGCTTTTTATACTGAATTAACTGTCATTGGTTTTATCTCTGGCCTGATGGCTTCTTTGGGTGCGATTGGAGTGGGGTGGGCTTTGGCCACCCATGTCTTTGAGTTCAATTTACCAATCCCGTGGATTGTGATTATCTACGGAGTTGTTTTTGGGGTTTCTGCGTGCGTCTTGGGTGGGCTGTGGTTGCAAAGAAAGATTTCTCATACATCGGCCTCGGAAGTTCTCAGAACTGTTTAATCAAGAATAAAATAAAGAAATATGTCCCAAGAAAAAACCACTTATGAATTGATTGGCGGAGCTGAGAAGCTGCGTGAGTTGGTCGATCGTTTTTACGACCTGATGGATTTAGAAGAAAATTATCAGGGAATACGACTCATGCATCCTGCTGATTCAACTTCATCGAGAGAGAAGCTGTTCATGTTCTTAAGTGGTTGGATGGGCGGCCCAGATTTATTTGTTGAGCAATATGGGCACCCCAGACTAAAGGCCAGGCATTTACCATTTTCAATTGGTATTTCGGAAAGAGATCAGTGGTTGCAATGCATGCGCCAAGCCATGAAAGATGTTGGCATCAATGGCATTTTGTTTGAGCGTCTGATGCAATCATTCTTCACTACTGCTGACTGGATGAGGAATCGTGTTGGGTAATTGAACCAGACGAGTGCCAGACCACCGGTCAGGAATCGATTGACGATTTTTTCTATCTAAGACAGCTGATAGTGGCCATAAAAATAAAGTGATTGAAAAGAAGATAATTGAAACTGATCCACCCATGCTGGCGGATGGATTCATTTTGATAGTGATGAAAAGCAATAAAGCCGCAGGTATCAACCACAACGAGCCTATCGCAAAGCGCATCAAGGCTTGCGAGCGTTTCATGATGGAGCCATCTTCACTGACCAACTGAATGCGCCAAGTTTGCATGGCGAGCGTTTGTCCTGTTTTAGTCCAGTACCACATGAAGTAAAAAGCCAAGACCAAGTAAAGGTGAGCCATCAAAATGGCAGAGGGTGCTGTGACCTCAAACAAAACCCCGATCGTCAAGTGCGGCACCAGAAATGTGAAGGCCATGACGCCAAACAAGACCAGCATTTCATATAGATTCAAAGCGATGCGGCGTTTGATCGTCGGCGCTGGTAGCGACCTTAAATAACTTGCGGGAAGGGGGATGAACTGATTGGATTCTTTCACAAACGCTATTTTAGCGTTGGTGAAGTGACTGCGCTTGGTTTGGTTGTTTGAGCTCTTTTTTGCGCCAATAACTTTTTATCTTCCGCAGATAGTTGCTGGTAACTTTCCCAGGCGGCAGCTTTTTTCTCAGCAGAGATGCTTAGGGTACGAAGGTAGTTGTCTCTGGCACGCTGACGTTCCATGGTTGATAAGCCAGCCCACTCTGTCATGCGAGATTGCAGGGTGCTTTTTTCTGAGTCAGACATTGAGGGGTAGCGATTTGCAACATCCACCCATTTTTTTTGACGTGAGGTTGTTAGGCTCGACCAATCTTCTTCCAGCGGGGCTAAAACCAAGCGCTGATCTTCATTGAGTGCCGACCAGCTTTGCGCATTCGCTACCACAGGGTAGGCAAAAAGAATCAAAAGAAAAACAGTGATGTGAGAAATCAAGCAGCGACTTAAACAGATATACCGATTTTGGCATTTCATGTCTGTGAAAGATTGAAAGAATGACAAGAAAGACATGATCAGATCTTTTCTTCTTCCTCTTGCTTGGTTTTCTTATCTTGACTATCTTGCTTATCTTTTTCAATAACCAAGTCTTTACCGTTGGTGATCAGGTAGCGAACAAAACCATCATCTTTGTAGGCGTTGGGCGGCACCGCATCCACCAAAATAGCGCTATCAACTTTTGCAATATCCAGGATGCGCTCATCTTCCTGCCAATTTGAAATCAACACAATGCCAAAGGCCAAAGCAAAAATCGGGGCAGCCCCAAACGCACCCCATGCGCGATTACGCCAATCTGAACCAGTTGAGTTTGAGTTTTTAAAGCCTTCTCGGACCCAGTTATGTGACCAGAAAGGTTTGCGTTCTTCTAATTTGGCGGCCAAAGCAAGTTTTCTGGCATTTTCAAGACGATTTGCGACGTGGGCTGGCAGATCTGCAGCACCTTCATTGAGCAAATCGCAGGTGAGCAAAGCCACTTGCAGCTCTTGCTTGCTATCGATTTCAGGGGTTTGATAGTGCTTACTCACAATTTAAATCCTTGTTTTTTAAGGGCTTTCGCCAAAAAAGAGCATGCTCGAGAGCAGTGCGTTTTCACGCTACCCTCTGAGCAAGCCATTAGTTTGGCTGTTTCAGAAATGCCTAGATCATCCCAATAACGCATGAGGAAGGCTTCACGTTGACGTGATGGTAGTTTTGAAATCTCATTTTCGATGATTTTGATCACTTGTTGGCGCTCTAAAATCGTCGCGCCATCCTCAAAACCAAGATTTTCTTCTGAAGAATCAAGGAATTCCAGAGGATCTGAGTAATCAGAATCATCTAAATTATCTTTGCCCCCACCCCTGAGGGATGAGAAGAGGCTGACCCAGGTATTTTGGGTTTTTTGACGTCGGAACCAGTCCAGGGTCGTATTTTGAAGAATTCGGGTGTAAATCAAGGGCAGTTCTGCAGCATCACGGTCGCCATACTTCTCGGCCAGTTTCATCATGCTGTCTTGCACAATGTCCAGGGCCGCTTCCTCGTCCCGTGTTGAAAATACGGTACGTTTGAATGATTTCGCCTCAACCCCTTTGAGGAAGTCGGACAGTTCTTTTGCTGAAGCCATACCCTCTATTAGACAACGCTTCACAAACCCACCCCTAATAAGGACTTATAGGCTAAAATCCTAGGTTCGACTTGCCGGACCTTTCATAAGATGGTTTTTTTCCGGATTTAAGCGACCGCCACTCGAACCCGAGCCAAAAGCACGGAGCCAGAGTAGCCCAAACAATTTTTTGCCGAAAATTGCAAAGGACTATAGAAAATGAATGCAAATAACACCAGCGCGGAACTTTTGAGCCCTGCTAGCAACAAACAAAACCAAGACGGCCCAGAGATGATTGGCGCCGAAATTTTGGTTAAAGCCCTTCATGCTGAAGGTGTGGAATATGTCTGGGGTTACCCGGGCGGTTCAGTTTTATTTATTTACGACGAGATTTTCAAACAAGATAAGTTTGAACATATCTTGGTGCGTCATGAGCAAGCAGCAGTTCATGCTGCTGATGGCTATGCACGTGCCACGGGTAATGTCGGTGTTGCATTGGTGACCTCCGGTCCTGGTGTGACCAATGCTGTTACAGGCATTGCGACTGCCTATATGGATTCAATCCCAATGGTGATCATCACTGGCAACGTGCCTACGGCTGCCATCGGTGAAGATGCGTTCCAAGAATGCGACACCGTTGGTATCACTCGTCCGATCGTTAAACATAATTTCTTAGTCAAAGATCCTGCGGATCTTGCATTGACTTTGAAAAAAGCTTTTCACATCGCCAGAACTGGTCGTCCAGGTCCGGTGGTGGTGGATATTCCTAAAGACGTGTCTTTCCAAAAAGCACGCTTTAACTATCCAGATGAATTGATCATGCGTTCGTACAACCCTGTGAACAAAGGTCACAGCGGTCAGATTCGTAAAGCCATTAGTTTGTTGCTTGAAGCTGAGCGCCCATACATCTACACAGGTGGTGGCGTGATCCTTTCAGACGCTGCGCCTGAACTAAAGCAATTTGTTGATTTACTGGGTTATCCAGTGACCAATACCTTGATGGGCTTAGGTGGATTCCCTGGTACAGACCCACGTTTCTTGGGTATGTTGGGTATGCATGGTACGTATGAAGCCAACATGACAATGCAGCATTGCGATGTGTTGATCGCAATCGGAGCTCGTTTTGATGACCGCGTGATTGGTAATCCTGCGCACTTTAGTAGCGTACCTAGAAAGATCATTCACATCGATATCGATCCGTCAGTGATTTCAAAGCGCGTGAAAGTGGATGTGCCTATTGTTGGTGACCTCAAAGAAGTATTGGTTGAGATGTCTGCCATGATCAAGGTCGCCGGCCCACTCAAGAACAAATCCAAGTTAGATGCTTGGTGGTCACAAATCAATGAGTGGCGCAAAAAAGATTGCTTGAGCTTTGATCGTGATTCTGAAATTGTGAAACCACAGTACGTGGTTGAAAAAATTTGGGAACTCACCAAGGGTGATGCATTTGTTTGTTCAGACGTTGGCCAACATCAAATGTGGGCTGCGCAATTCTATAAATTTGATAAGCCACGTCGTTGGATCAACTCCGGTGGTCTTGGCACCATGGGCGTTGGTTTGCCATACGCCATGGGCATCAAAAAAGCATTCCCTGACAGTGAAGTGGTCACCATCACTGGTGAAGGCTCCATTCAGATGTGTATTCAAGAGTTATCAACTTGCAAGCAATACGACACAGCTATCAAGATTGTTTCTTTGAACAATCGTTATTTGGGCATGGTTCGTCAATGGCAAGAGTTAACTTATAACAAGCGTTACTCAAGCTCGTACATGGACTCTTTGCCTGACTTTGTGAAGTTGGCTGAGTCTTTTGGACACGTGGGCATGCTCATTGAGAAAAAGTCTGATGTTGAACCGGCACTTCGTGAAGCATTCAAAATGAAAGACCGAACTGTGTTCATGGACTTCCAAACAGACCCAACAGAAAACGTTTGGCCAATGGTTCAAGCTGGTAAAGGCATTACTGAAATGCTTTTAGGAAGCGAGGAACTCTGATGCGCCACATTATTTCTATTCTTTTAGAGAATGAGCCGGGAGCGTTATCGCGCGTGGTTGGTTTATTTTCTGCTCGCGGATACAACATTGAAACATTAACAGTGGCTCCTACGGAAGACCCATCTTTGTCACGCATGACTATTGTGACGATGGGCTCTGAAGACGTCATTGAGCAAATTACCAAGCATCTGAATCGCCTTGTTGAGGTGGTGAAGGTGATTGATTTGACGGATGGTCCTCACATTGAGCGTGAGCTCATGTTGATCAAGGTCAGAGCTGTTGGTAAGGAGCGCGAAGAGATGAAACGCATTACGGACATTTTCCGCGGTCGTATCATTGATGTCAGCGATAAGTCTTACACCATCGAGCTGACTGGAGACAGCAGTAAATTA
>JBEIOY010000164.1:0-3020 GCA_040377355.1 Burkholderiaceae bacterium
CCCACTTTTATAAGATTCTCTTTGTTCAAGGGCGTAGACCAAATAATCGGGTTGACTTCTGAATTCAAAATCATCACCACTGGCCACAGGATTCCACTTCATCTGATATAAATCCGAGACTTGTACTTCATGGCCTAAGCTTTGAAATGTTTCGACTGCCGCATCTTTCATGGCGCTACAAAAAGATTGCGATTCTGGATGGGCGTGAACAATGAATATTTTCATGATGACTTTTAAAAAGGTTGATTGATGTGGGAGTGCGGATTACTCATAAGTGTCATTTCCCATTTTTTTAAGCATCTCTAGGTTAGTCACTTCTATTTCGCCATAATTGATCTTAATATAGTCTAAGCTTTCAAGCTTCTTCAGCGCCATATTCGTTCTTTGCCTAGATAATCCAGTTAAAAAGCCCACTTCTTCTTGTGAAAGTTTAAGCGCAGTGCTTTGACCAGGGTAAAGATGTTGATTAAACAAACCAGCAATTATTTTTGCCACCCTAGAGTTGGTATCTAAAAACCTTTCGGATTCAATCATCGAAATGAAATGAAAAAGTCGCTCATTAATTTGATTGATGATGTAATGATTGAATGCGATATTTTTACTCAATAGCCAATGAAATGTTTCTTTGGGGATGCAAGTTAAAACTGAGTCACGCATGGCAATGGCATCATAAGAGCGAACCACCTCTTTTCTCACCAGAGGGCTTTCACCAAACCAACTGCCAGATGGGATGGCCATGTAGGTGATTGATTTGCCACCAGGAGAAACATTGTTGGCTTTGATCAGACCTGAAGTAACCCCATACCAAAATTCCGGCATTTCACCTTTTCGACAAACATATTCATTCTTGGCGATTTGTTTGACCGTTAACTCCTGATGAACTCGGGCCAGTTCTTCAGGTGTTAAGCATTCTAGCCAGGGGCAGTTTTCCATAAAACTATTGGCCTCCATGATATGTGTTGGGTTTAAGCGAATTCAATTAAAAGATCTTTGGCATCGACTTGAACGCCTGATGCTATATGAATTTTTTTAATCACACCGTCCTCGTTGGCTGTAATCATGGTTTCCATTTTCATCGCTTCAATGGACACCAAGGGATTTCCCTTTTGTATTGTCTGGCCTTCTTTCACTGCAACGGTCGCAATCATGCCTGGAAGTGGTGCAGCAATGTGTTTTGGGTTGGTAACTTCAGCTTTGATTCGTCCAACTTTCGTTGCCGTTGCACCCAACTTCTTCACCTTGACCGTACGAGGTTGACCGTTAAGCTCAAAGAATACCCTGACAATGCCTTCTTCATCCACGGGTGTTGTGCCTTGCAGTCGAATCACCAAGGTTTTTCCTGGATCAATTTCTATCGCCATTTCTTCGCCAGTATTTAAGCCGTAGAAGAAAACAGGGGTTGGTAATAAAGATACATCACCATTGTGTTTGTAATGTTCCGCAAAAGTAGTAAAAACTTTTGGATACATCAAATAAGAAGCCAACTCTGTGTCGCTGATGTGGCGATTGACTTTCTCTTCAGCTTCTTTTTTGCTTGCTTCAAGATCCGTTGATTCGAGATGTGCTCCAGCACGCCCTTCTATTGCTACTTTGTCCCTCAGAATTTTTTTGCCTAATTCTTTAGGGAAACCATCTGCTGGATAGCCCATTTCTCCTCGGAAAAGAGAAATGACAGATTCTGGGAAATTAATTTCTTTGGCTGGATCCAATACTTGTTCTGGGCTTAGATCATTGGTGACCATGTAAAGAGCCATATCACCAACCACTTTAGAGCTTGGCGTGACTTTAACAATATCGCCAAATAGTTGATTGACATCGGCATAGGCCTGGGCCACTTCAGGCCACCGATGTTGAATACCCAATGAACGGGCTTGTTCTCTTAAGTTGGTGTATTGCCCGCCAGGCATTTCATGAAGATAAACATCTGATGTGCCTGAGCGAATATCGGCTTCAAATGGAGAGTAGTACTTGCGCACCCCTTCCCAGTAAGCAGAGATGGGTCTGATTTGGCTGAGCGTGATCCCTGAATCTCGAGCCGATCCTTCGGTTGATGCAATGATGCCGCCCAAGCTCGGTTGTGATGTTAGACCGCTCATTGAGTCCATCGCGCCATCAACAGCATCTACCCCAGCTTCTATGGCCGCTAATACTGATGCTATTGAGGCGCCACTGGTATCGTGGGTATGGAAGTGAACGGGTAACCTAACTTCTTCTTTGATGGCTTTGACCAGTGCAGTGATTGCAAGAGGTCTGCAAACACCAGCCATGTCTTTAATGCCAATAATATGAGCGCCAGCTTTTTCAAGTTGTTTTGCCATATCGACGTAATACTTGAGATTGTATTTAGCTCGGTTGGGATTAAAGATGTCACCGGTGTAGCAAATAGTGGCTTCGCACAAAGCATTATTTTCTAAAACGGCATCCATCGATACGCGCATGTTTTCAACCCAGTTCAGTGAGTCAAAAACCCGGAATAGGTCAATGCCATTTTGGGCGGCTTGCTCAATGAAGAAACGAACCACGTTATCAGGGTAATTGGTGTAACCGACAGCGTTAGAAGAACGCAATAACATTTGTAACAAAATATTAGGCGCTGCTGCTCGAATCTTCTTTAAGCGATCCCAGGGATCTTCATTGAGAAAGCGCATGGACACATCAAATGTGGCTCCACCCCAACATTCAAGCGAGAAAAGTTGAGAAAGGTGGTGTGCATAGTGGGGTGCCACCTTGACCATGTCATTGGTACGCATGCGAGTGGCGAAGAGCGATTGATGTGCGTCGCGCATGGTGGTATCGGTTAACAGGATGCGATTTTCATTTCTCATCCACTCACTGAATTTCTTTGGACCTAGGGCAGTTAATCGATCTTTGGTGCCAACCGCTAAAGAGCCCGTTAAATCTTCTTGAGGTAATTGAGGATGAGGTAGGGGTAAGGTGGGTAACTTTCTTCCGCTTACCTCTGGATTACCATTCACAATCACGCCGCTGATGAAGTTCAATAGGCGTGTGGCGCGATCACG
>JBEIOY010000201.1:0-2292 GCA_040377355.1 Burkholderiaceae bacterium
ACCAAACAAGCCAGTGCTCCTTTGGCTTGCACATCATTTAAAAAATCATGTGCATCGAATTTCTCACCGCGCAAAGCAATGAATACATCGCCAGCTACGACTTGACGACTATCACTGATGAATCGTTTGATGGCTTGATCGATTGATGGCATGTTCAATAATTGAGCATCTGGCAAAAACTCTGAAATCATCGATAAAGGCATGTGTTGCATATTGAGGCTCATCAGGCAACACCCCCCATGGCCAACTGCACATGCACTCGATCAGAGAATGGATGTTTTTTACCAGCGATCTCTTGAGTTTCTTCGTGACCTTTACCCGCAATCAAAATCACATCTTCTGGTTTCGCTTGTCTGATTGTTTGCAAGATGGCTGTGGCGCGATCAGTATTGACTTGTGCTTTTTCTGGCACTTCAAAACCACTCAAGATATCAGCCATGATTTTTTCTGGCACTTCGCTGCGGGGGTTGTCGCTCGTCACCATCACATGATCAGCAAAGCTCTCTGCAATTCGACCCATGATTGGTCGCTTAAGAGCATCACGATCACCGCCGCAACCAAATACACACCACAACTGACCGGCTCTCTGTTTTGTAATCTCTTGTAATGTTTTAAGCACTTGCTCCAACGCATCGGGCGTATGAGCAAAATCAATCACTGCCATGGGTTGTTGAGCGGTAGATCGAGGCACTAATTCCATGCGCCCCTGAACCGCTTGCAACTTCTCAAGAGAATTTTTAGCACTCTTGATCGTTTTTCCGCCAGCCAATAAACAAGCAAGTACAGCCAAAGCATTGCTGACATTAAAATCGCCAACAATCCGAGATTGAATCAAACCAACATCCTCGCCATCAATGATGAGCTGAAACTTCATGCCTTGATCATTCATCTGAAGATCAGTGGCAAGAACTTTTCTGATGGATTGCTTTACAAAACATGGCAAAGACAATAAATTTTCTGATTTATTGGCGTAAGCCCAAACAGTGATATCAGCATCACCCATCTTTTTTGCCAAATACTGCAAACACTCTTGACCAAACCAATCATCAGCATTCACAACAACATGCTTAACTCCCGGCAAATCCAATATCTTCTTTTTAGCAGCCGCATACTCTTTCATATCACCGTGGTAATCCAAGTGATCCTGACTTAAATTAGTGATCACAACGGTCTCAAAGTTGGTGCCATTCACACGACCTTGATCCAAAGCATGTGAAGACACTTCTACAGCAACACTGCGCGCACCACTTTTTTGAATATCTTTTAATAAAGCCTGTAGTCGTGCTGCATCAGGGGTTGTAAAACCTGTCATGGTCAGATCATTCGCAATCCCCGCACCCAAAGTCCCAATCACACCAGATGGCTGATCAGCACTGTGCAATGCTTGCGATAACCACTGACTGACAGTTGTTTTGCCATTTGTGCCAGTAATGCCAACCACCCTCATCGATTGACTGGGGTGGCCATACCAATTGGCAGCAATTTCTCCAGCTTGTTCAGCTAGATCACTCACAGCAACACAGCGACTATCTTTACAAACTGTTTTTAATTCTTCTGTAAGACCACTTGGTTCATATAAAACTAACGCGGCGCCCAAACTCAATGCTTTAGTAATGTAAGAACGGTTGTCAGTTAGCTGTCTGCTATTACCCACCGGATAAGCCAACATCACATCCCCAGCTTTTAATACTCTTGTATCTGATGTCATATGAGCATCAGGCTTTACATGCTCGTTGAGCAATGATTCAAGAGGGATGGAGTTGATTGGTAACATGGCGTTCATCTGCTCAATGACACCTTTTGCGTTGAACCATTTGGTTCAAGCTGTAATTCTTTATCTACCATTTGCTTGACTGCTGCATCAGGTAAAACATTCATGGTGCGCAAGGTACCTGCAACAATATTTGCAAATGCAGGAGCGGCCACAACGCCACCGTAATAACCACCGGCACTTGGCTCATCCACCATCACAGCAACCACAATTCTTGGAGCGCTCATAGGGGCCATGCCCACAAAAAAGCCGCGGTATTTATTGGTAGCGTAACCTTTACCTTCGACCTTGTGAGCTGTACCAGTTTTACCGCCAACACGGTAACCCATGGTTTGAGCATTGATTGCAGTTCCGCCCGTTTGCGTCACAAGCTCTAACATCTCTCTCATTTGTATGGCGGTCTTAGCTGAGATGACTTGAGTGCCTTTAGGGACAGTGTTTGTCTTATAAATAGTGGCTGGCACAAGCTCACCATCTCGCGCAAAAATAGTATAAGCACGAGCCATTTGGAATAAAGAGGC
>JBEIOY010000216.1:0-1964 GCA_040377355.1 Burkholderiaceae bacterium
ATGCTTCAAGAATTAAAACGCCAGGCATCACTGGAAAATCTGGGAAGTGGCCAGTGAAATGTGGCTCGTTCATGGTCACGTTTTTCAATGCTTTGACACGCTTACCAGCCTCTAGTTCAAGAACACGATCAACCAATAAAAATGGATAGCGATGCGGCAGCATCTTCAAGATTTGGTTGATATCAAAATTAACTAGCTCGCTCATGAATGACCTTTTCTCTCTTTATGTTTTTTTCTTATCGGCAGCGATACCTTGAAGCTGCTTTTCTAAATCTTTGATCTTTTGTCGCATTTTATCCAAGCCGCGCAAAATGGCGGCATTTTTTTCCCAATCTGCGTGAGGTAGCATAGGGAAAATACTGGTGTAATGCTGTCCTGGTTCATCAATCGAACGAATGATGGTTGTACCACCTGAAATAGTGGTTCGATCGGCAATGTTCAAATGCCCCGCAATACTGCTAGATCCTCCGATCATGCACATCTTGCCAATAGTCACGCTTCCCGCCACCGCAGTATTGCCTGCGATCACTGATAAAGCGCCCACATGCACGTTGTGAGCAATCTGCACTAAATTATCAATCTTGCAGCCATCATCAATTTTTGTGTCTGCTAATGCGCCACGGTCGACTGATGTATTCGATCCAATTTCTACATCATGGCCAATAAACACGCGACCAGTTTGCGGCACCTTGACCCACTCACCGGCAGCTAAATCAGGGGCAAAACCAAAACCATCTGATCCAATCACTGTGCCACTGTGAATGATATTCCGATCACCCAACTGACAATCTTGATAAATTGAAACGTTAGGGTAAATCAAGGCATCCATGCCTATGGCAACATTGGCTCCAATATGAACTTGCGAAACAAGAACTGTTCTTTCTCCAATATTTGCGCCCTTGGCAACATGACAAAGAGGCCCAATGTGTGCTGATGGTGCAATTATTGCGCCGGCATCAATTACCGCACTCGGATGGATGCCGGATAAGTAATTCGGAGCTGTGGATTTTGCAAATTCTTGAGCGATCCGCGCAAACAAGGCGTATGGATTTTTTGTGATCAAGTAAGTGCGATTTTTATCGGCGGAGTGTTTTTGCAAGAAGACGTGATCAGCCTCAGAAACAATCAAGCCAGCAGCTTGACTGACAAGGGCATCGTTGCGATACAGTGGATTTGCAAGAAAAGCCAGTTGAGACTGATTGGCTTGAGTGAGAGGAGCTAAACCAGAAATGGACTGTTCCCCTTTGCCCGCTAAGCGAGCCGAATAGCGTTCGGCTAACTCAGCAATCGATGGCATATGAAGCTCTTAATAATTAACGTAAGTTATTGAGTGCTTTGATGACGTCTTCTGTAACATCAATCTTAGGATTCACATAAGCAGCTTCTTGAACAATCAAATCAAGCTTGCGTTGTTCTGCAACAGCCTTTAGTGCTTGATTGGCTTTTTGTGCAATCTTTGAGCGCTCTTCAAAACTTCTTTGGTTCACATCTTCGGTGAACTCTCTTTGTTTGCGTTGAAGCTCGCGATCAGAATCAGCCAATTCACGCTGACGACGAACGCGGTCTGTATCAGACATCACTGCTGCATCTTTATCTAAGCGCTCTGCTGCTGTCTTAATCTTCTGAGCTTCATCACGCAACTCTTTTTCACGCTTAGCAAACTCACTTTGCAATTTTGTTTGACTAGCTTTTGCTAGGTTAGAGTCTTTAAAAATTCTTTCAGAATTAATGACGCCAATGCGGCCGCCAAAATCTTTATCATCGGCAGCAGCTGCTTGGGTAGAGAAAGCACCCAATGCCAAGCCTGAAATCACAGTTAGTTGAAAAAACTTTGTAGTAAGACAATTCATAAATACATCCTTCAAGTATTAAAAAGCGGTACCAATTTGGAACTGAAACCTTTGCAACCTATCTTCAGGTTTACTGTTGATCGGCAATGCATAGCTAAATTTTAGTGGGCCTAG
>JBEIOY010000135.1:0-3793 GCA_040377355.1 Burkholderiaceae bacterium
TTTGTAAAAGAGCCGAATTAAGTTTTTACTCAAATGAGTATTTCGGCTTTTATTAAGATTTTTATTTAGGCTTGTATTGAGTTTGGCAGTAAGCACGTTTCACTTCTCCGATTCGCAAGGCGGCGTGCTTGGTACCCCGCCCTGTGACGCGTTTACGCCACATCCGAAATGAACTGGGTTTCATTTCTTGGCGCATCAAATCAATCACGCGAGATTCATTTAAACCATAGGTCTGCATGATGGCATCAAATGGCGTGCGGTCTTCCCAGGCCATCTCAATGATGCGCGATACATCCGCTGGAGGAATAACAAGTTTTTTCATATCGGTGATTGTATTAACAGAATCACTTCTTTGCTCGGCAGCGGTCTGAGCAATACTTCACCTCTTCCCAAACCTTTTCCCATTTTTTGCGCCACGTAAAAGGAAGCCCACAAGTTAAACAAATCTTGGTAGGCAAATCTGATTTTTTGCGCATCTTCATGATCAAGTCAACTTAACGCTTCGATTTGGCTGGCGGCAAATCAGTGACTTTTTCTGAGTGATCCCAGTGAGACTTCCAGTTATCAGCATATCTTTTAGCGGCATAACTTGAGCGAACAATCATGATGTTCTCAGCATTGCGACTTTCTGCCGACTTGGTGAAGTTATAACTGCCTGTGATCACGATGTCATCGTCAATCAACATCACTTTGTTGTGTTGTATGGCGTGTTTGCCGTCACTGCGCACGTCGATGCCAGCTGCCAACAAGATTGGCAAGGTCTCACGGTTGTTTTGAGCGCTTTTTTCGTCTTGAATGAGTCCTACATCAACTCCTCTGCGTTTCGCTCTCACAAGCGCCTCTGCGAGATTCGTGGCAGTAAAGCCATAAGCCATCACTTTGATTGATTTTTTAGCGCCATCGATTTGCTTGATCAAGCCAGAGGCTGCTCCGGCAGGTGGCGTGAAATAAATCGCTAAGATTTCCGCAGGCTGAGGTTCAGCCTGAACACTTTGCCACCATGACACAGTAGCCAAAACACCCAGACATAAAAAAACCGCTACCCTCTGCCGAGTTTTAGCGGTCATTCGTTGAAGCGATAAAGTAGTTTTTACTGTTGTCATCAAAAGCACCTAGCTGTTAAGAAGCCTGGTGCCCGAGGCCGGAATCGAACCGGCACGGCTGTTTAAGCCGAGGGATTTTAAATCCCTTACGTCTACCTATTTCGTCACTCGGGCATAGTACTTTTGTCATTGTAGACGTAAATAGTTGTAATTTTTACATCTGCTTTACTTCTGAACTACTTCAATGTCACATCTGCTAATTCGTTATTTTGTAACGAAGTCAGCATTTTACATACATTAAAAACAAACCCCGCAAAAGCGGGGTTTGTTAATTGAAAGAACCAGCTTTTTAACTGTACAGCACGCTTGGCAACCACATGCCAATCGCTGGGAACATATACAACAAGATCAAAGCAAGGACTTGGATTGCCATGAAAGGCATCATGCCCGCAAAGATCTGGTTGAGGGTCACGTGTGGCGGAGCTACACCTTTGAGGTAGAAAGCTGCCATCGCCACAGGAGGTGACAAGAATGCAGTTTGCAGGTTCAAGGCAACCAATAATCCGAAGAACAATGGGTCAACCTGGAAGTGGCTTAACAATGGAATGAAGATCGGCATGAAAATCACAATGATCTCCGTCCACTCTAGCGGCCAGCCCAACAAGAAAATAATGACTTGTGAAAGAACCAAGAATTCAATTGTTGTTAAACCAAGACCTAGGACCCACTTCTCAATCAACTCTTGACCGCCCAGTAAGGCAAAGGCTGCTGAGAAAATCGATGATCCAACGAACAACCAGCAGACCATCGCACTCGTTTTAGCTGTCAAGAAAACAGACTCTTTGACTACTTCCATATTGAGCTGTTTGTAGGCCCAAGCCAAAACAAAACCACCAAATGAACCCAGAGCAGCTGCTTCAGTCGGGGTTGCCAAACCAAACACAATCGCACCCAAAACGATCAAAATGAGAGCCGCCAATGGGACGAAAGATCCCAATAACATTTTGAAAATTTCTAGACGCTTGAGCGTCAATGTGTAATAGAACAGTGCGCCAATCAATAAACCAACACCCAAAGTAATCCAGTACCACATTGGAACAGGCGCGCGCTCTGCGGCAACGCCATCACTCGTTGGTATTTCTGACATACCAGAAGAGGAAAGATTTGATGCATTAGGTGCAGCCTTGGCTGCTTTCGCCTCTTCTTCAGCGCCCGGAGGCAAAGAAACACCCTCCGCTGCAGCTTGCGGCGAATCTTCTGCAGACTCTAAAGTCATCATGCCACCATCACTGACCATCTCAGTAACTACGGAAGCTTCAATGGGCTTGGTTGCGACACCATACATGGATGTCATCACCACTGCGAAGAAAACCAAAGGACCGATGATGATTGCAAACTGTTTGAGCAACTCACCCAAAGTCATGTTGCTGGCCGCACGGCCCTTCATGACTGCTAGCAATCCAGGCAAGGCTCTTTGACTATACTTGGCAAAAATTTCTGATGGAGGTGTTAGGGTCACTAGGCGATCTACATCAGCCATCGGAGGCGCAAGCTCAGGCTTAATCTTGGCGACAATGATCACATAACCAATGTACAAAGTAGCTAACATTAGGCCAGGAAAGAAAGCGCCAGCGTACAACTTCACCACTGAAACACCTGCAGTTGCACCGTAAACGATCAGCATCACTGAAGGAGGAATCAAAATACCCAAGCAACCACCAGCAGTGATGGCACCTGCAGAGAGTTTGACGCTATAGCCAGCCTTCAACATCGACGGCAAAGCCAACAAGCCCATCAAAGTGACCACAGCACCCACGATACCAGTTGCAGTAGCGAAAATAGCGCATGTAACCAAGGTTGCTACTGCCAATGCACCTGGCACTCTAGCCAACGAAAGATGCAGTGACTTAAACAACTTTTCAATCAAGTTGGCACGCTCGACCAAATACCCCATGAACACAAACAAGGGAATTGAGATCAAGACATCATTGGTCATCACAGAGAACGTTCTTTGCACCATCAGCGCTAAAGTTCTATCCACTGCTTGAGTAGTTCCTTCGCCCTGGCTCAAGAAAGCAAACAAAGCGAAAATCATGCCCATACCCATCAAGGTAAAGGCGGTTGGGAAACCTAACATGATGGCAACGACCACCAAACTGAGCATTAATAATCCCAAATGACCATTGTTCATTTCTGAGAATGATGGCATTGCAATCAATGTACCGACCACAATCGCGGCCATGATGCTAAAACCGAAATAAAGTTCCTTACGCATGGTTAAGCACCCTTCTTTTCATCTTCATGGCTGACCATGGCTTTCAATTTATCTACGTCCACTTCTTCTACGTCATGCTCGCGCTTAGGCCATTCACCTGTTTGAAGACAAACAATACAGCGAACAATTTCAGCAAAACCTTGAATGAGCAATAGGCCGCCCGCAAGTGGAATGATCATTTTGAATGGCCAGATTGGTGGGCCATTGGCAGTTTGGGTCGTATGTTCATTAATGGCCAATGACTCTCCGGCAAAATAAATACCTGCGTAAACCAAGGCGATGATGCCTGGGATAAAAAACACAAAGTAAAGAATTAGGTCAAATAGGGCCTGGGTTCTTGGTTGGAAAAATCCATAAAGAACATCACCCCTGACGTGTCCATTTTTAGACAGGGTATATGCACCTGCCATCATGAACATAATGCCATAGAGCATGTAAGTGATATCAAACACCCAATCATGGGGATTGCTCAAAA
>JBEIOY010000177.1:0-2858 GCA_040377355.1 Burkholderiaceae bacterium
CACGGTGCGCATGGTGGTTCATGCAGCGGGTGTGCCAGTTGCTGGCGGTGTTTTAGAGGCGAATCCATTGGCACTGTCACAGGCCATCAATATCAAAGCAGGCGGCATGTTGCGTTTGCACCGTGCCGTAGATGCGCATTTAGTCCGTGGCTCACGTTTGGTCGCAGTGGGCGGGCATTACGGTTTTGAGCCAACAGCTTATGCAGCTACTGCAGGCGTGGCCAACGCGGGATTGACTAATTTGATGCGTCAATTCAGTTGGGCATTGGGCGATCGTGGTATCACTGCTCACTTGGTTGCTCCTGGGCCAGCTGATACTGAACGTTTACGTAATGTGGCCAATACCCGTGCTGCACAACGAGGTATTTCTGTTGAAGAAGTGTTTGATGAATTGAAGGAAGAGTCTGCGATTCATGCCTTCACAACCCCGCAGCAAGTGGCTTGGGGTATTTGCCTATTGTTAGCACCCGAGGCCGATGCCATGGCAGGATCATCACTGATGTTGGATTCAGGGCGTCGTCGAGGTTTACCTTAATTTTAAAAATTAGATAATCACTATAAGGAATAATTATGCCAGTAGCTCATATCAATATTTTGCAGGGGCATTCTAAAGAGACATTGAAGAATGTTATTCGTGATGTTTCTCAAGTCATCGTTGATGTTTTATCTGCACCCAAGGATCGGCTTGAGGTTTGGGTCACTGAAATAGATCCTGATCTTTGGGGTATAGAGGGCCAGCCAGCCAGTGAGGTTTTGAAAGTCAAACCGCGTGGCCAAGTTGAAATGCCCTATGTGGAAATGGTTTTGATGGAAGGCCGCTCTCCTGAGCAACATCATCAGGTGATTGAAGGTGTGACCGATGCCTTAGCTAAGCACTTAGGAACTGATAAAAATCGTATCCGTGTTCATATTGCCAATTGCAAACCTGATAATTGGGGGATTGGTGGCGTTGCTGCAGCCATCTTGCGTAAAGCCGAAATAGAGGCCAGAGCCAAAGCCCAATAGTAGTAGATAATAAAAATAAGAAAACTTAATTAATCTTCTTGGGGAGGGTATGACATGAACGATGACTCAGTCGTAATTGTGTCGGCTGCAAGAACACCTATGGGTAGTTTTATGGGTAGTTTGTCTTCATTGACAGCAACGGAGCTTGGGGCTGCTGCTATTGCAGGAGCTATCAAAAAAAATAATATCGATGTATCCGTAGTTGACGAAGTCATTATGGGTAATTGCTTAATGGCTGGTCTTGGCCAAGCGCCTGCTCGACAAGCTACTTTAAATGCGGGTTTACCTTACAGTTGTGGAGCAACAACATTGACAAAGATGTGTGGTTCAGCCATGAAATCTGTGATGTTGGCCTATGACATTATTCGGTCTGGAAGTGCCGATGTGATTGTTGCAGGTGGTATGGAGTCAATGTCTAATGCCCCACATCTTTTACTTAAAACACGCAAGGGTTATCGGTTAGGTGCCCAGGTTCTTCATGATCATATGCTCTTAGATGGGTTAGAGGATGCTTATGAGAAAGGTCGACTCATGGGTAGTTTTGCCGAAGATTGTGTCTCTGAGTATGGGTTTACTCGCGACCAGCAAGATGATTATGCAGTAACGTCTTATCAAAGAGCTAAACAAGCCAACGAAGACGGATCTTTTGCTTGGGAAATTACACCAGTTAAAGTGATTTCAAAATCGGGATCAGTTGTGATTGATAAGGATGAGGGCCCTTATTCATTAAATATTGAAAAGGCTAAAAACTTAAAACCGGCATTTAAAAAAGATGGAACTGTCACCGCTCATAATTCAAGCCCCATTTCTGATGGCGCTGCAGCTTTGATTTTAATGAAGTATTCAAGGGCTAAAAAATTAGGTTTGACGCCGATTGCAAAAGTATTAGGGCATACAACGTATGCGCAAGAGCCCAGTAAGTTTGCAACGGCACCTTCAAAAGCCATTCGAAAACTGTTAGATAAACTATCGTATAAATCAACAGATATTGATTTATACGAGGTAAATGAAGCTTTTGCTGCCGTTACTATGGGCGTTATGATGGATCATAACATTCCCCATGAAAAAATTAATATTCATGGGGGCGCGTGCGCTTTAGGTCATCCAGTTGGGGCATCTGGGGCTAGGGTAATTGTTACCCTATTAGGGGCTTTACGTAAAAAAGATTTAAAGACGGGGATTGCTTGCTTATGTCTGGGCGGCGGTGAAGCAACAGCGATTGCCGTTGAAATATGCTGATTCAATACCATTGCTAAGTAGGCCATGATTAATAAAAACTTTGATCCATTCGAAATATCATCCTCCTTGCAAGAAGGACTGATTTTTTTGGGCAACCAAAGAATGCTTTTGGTAGATGTTGCTAGGATGGGTTTTTTGCGACAAGAGTTAGTGGCTACCTTGGGGATGGATCGAGCTAAAAATGTTTTACTAAGAATGGGCTATTCATCAGGCGTCAGAGATTATGAGTGGATGAAAAAAATTCTTCCAGAGTCAGATGCTCAAGAGTTGATGCGCTTAGGTCCGGAGTTACATAATGTTCGTGGCGGAGCTCACCACGCTTTACAAGATTTAAAATTAAACGTAAAAGAGGGTATTTTTTACTTGGAGGGGATTTGGGAGAATTCTTATGAAGTTGATATTCATAAAGAATTATTTGGAATTCACTCGGAGCACGTATGTTGGGAGGCTGTAGGTTATGCAACGGGTTTTTGCACAGCTTTGATGGGAAAACCAATCTATTTTAGAGAGGTCTTCTGTCGAGGAAAGGGAGATTCCTCTTGTCGAATAGTTGGTAAGCCGGTAGATGAGTGGGGTGATATTGAAGATGAACTTTCCTTCTTCAGAGCCGATTC
>JBEIOY010000137.1:0-3771 GCA_040377355.1 Burkholderiaceae bacterium
ATTTGCGCAGGGGGCAGCTCCTGCTGCAAAGCCGCAAGTTGAGTCTGTGAATATTTTGGAAGTAAGTAAAGATGTTCAAGCCCAACGATCTGCTGAAGATAGTAAACCTGGCAGCAATCAACCAATTTGGAAAAATGCAAACTCTGATGTAGCTCACACAGTTAATTTTCCTAACAAGGAAATGGGCGTATTGATTCAGAAGTCTGGTCAGCAGTGGCGCCTTATCCGTAACGGTGTGATCACTGTTTGGGGCGGTTGGTTATTGGTGATCGTGGCAGGTTTGATTACTACGGTGTTTGTGATCAAAGGTCAGATCAAGTTGCACGAGCCGAAGACTGGGCGCTTGCTAAAGCGCTTCACAAGCCTTGAGAGATTCTCTCACTGGTTAATGGCATTTAGTTTCTTGGCACTTGCGTTTACAGGTATATTTATTCTATGGGGTAAGTACTTCTTGTTACCAATCATGGGTGGCGCGGCTTATGGAGCATTCCTTCTGGTTATGAAAAACATTCATAACTTCACCGGACCATTATTCACAGCCAGCACATTGCTCTTCTTTGTTCTATATGTAAAAGACAATCTACCTAATAAAGAAGATCTGATTTGGCTAGCTTCTTTTGGTGGTTTATTGTCTGGTAAACACGTCCCGTCTCATCGTTTTAATGCCGGTGAAAAGATTTGGTTCTGGGGTGGTGTAACTGTTCTTGGTCTAGTAGTGTCAGCCTCCGGCTGGGTTCTAGACATGATTGTGCCAATTCCTGGTATTGAATACTGGCGTGGCACTATGCAGTTAGCTCACATCATTCATGCGGTAGCTGCGATCTTAATGACTGTCATGGCAATGGGTCACATCTATGTCGGTTCTATCGGTATGGAAGGTGCCTTGCAAGGCATGAAGACTGGTTATGTTGACGAAGCTTGGGGCAAAGAGCACCATGAGCTTTGGTATGACGACATGAAGTCTGGAAAAATAAAATCATAGATCCAAGAAAAGAGACAATTATGAAAAAACTATCATTACTATTGGTCGCATTGTTAAGCTCTGGTTTCGTTTTTGCTAAATTACCGGCACCGACTCCCGAACAGGCAGCCGCGGCTGAATTGGCTAAAGCTAGAACAGCTCATGGCGATAAGGTTGGCGCTTACCAGCTTTGTATGTCTCAAAATGATGTTGCTAACAAGTACAGAAAAGCGGGAGCTCCTGCTCCTGGAGCTTGTACAAATCCAGGCCCATTTGTGGCCCCTGCGCCAGCACCAGCAGCTGCTCCAGCGGCTAAAAAGTAATCAGCTTTAAAGCCTAATCAGTAACTAAGTTATCTTAGTTACTGATTTTTTATTTTAAAGAGCGCCAAGTGGTTAAATTATCCAAAGCCGTTGCACCCCTGATCCATGAGGTCAAAGTAGTGGATGAGCAGGGACGTGAAAAGTTTATTCATGTCCCCGGTGAGCGACCACTTACTATTTATCTTGATAAAAAAGAATTGGTCACCCTGATGACTCTTGGCGGCGCTCCTGAGGCATTGATTTTGGGTTATTTACGCAATCAACGCTTGGTGCCTTCCATTGATTACATTGAGAGCATTCAGGTAGATTGGGATACGGAATCAGCTGCTGTTATCACCAAGGGAAATACAGTTGATATTGAGGAAAAAACCAGTCGAAGGGTTGTGACGACAGGTTGTGGTCAAGGAACCATCTTTGGTGGAATCATGGATGACATTGATTCCATTCAATTAACAAGCAAGGCAGAAATAACCAAGCCAGCTATCTATGAAATAGTTGATCACATCAGAACCAGATCATCGATCTACAAACAAGCAGGCTCTGTTCATGCTTGTGCCGTGTTCAAAAATAATGGGCAAAGCGTAGAGTTATTGCATTTCATTGAAGACGTTGGTCGTCACAATGCAGTAGATTCAATCGCGGGTTTGATGTGGCTTGATGAACAGGCTGGTGAAGATTTGATTTTTTATACCACCGGTAGACTCACATCCGAGATGGTCATCAAGGGCGCTCAAATGGGCATACCATTTTTGCTGTCACGCTCAGGCGTTACAGCAATGGGTTTAGAAATGGCCAACAAGGTCAATATGACATTATTTGGGCGCTGCAGCGGTCAGCATTATTTAATATACAGTGGCGTTAATCGAGTTAATACAAAGGAAGTAAATGTTCATACCGCGTGATGTGATTTCTGGTTTGGTGCTATCGGGCGGTCAAGGTCGTCGTATGGGCGGCTCTGATAAGGGCTTGCAACCGTTCAAAGGTGCTCCCATGGCCATGCATACGATCATGCGCTTAGAGCCTCAGGTAGATATTGTGAAAATTAATGCTAATCGCAATTTAGCTGCTTATGAATCGTTAGGGGTTTCAGTTTTACCGGATGTGATTGGTGATTTTGCAGGACCCTTGGCAGGCTTTCAGGCGGGCTTGGAAAACTGTGAGCATCCCTATCTGGTGACCGTGCCTTGTGATTCACCGAGATTCCCGATGGATTTGGTTGAAAAACTCTCAGAGGCATTGATCATTCAAGATTTGGATTTGGTTTACGCAGCTACCATGGAAAATGGTGAGTTAAGAACTCACCCGGTATTTACTTTAATGAAGTCTTCTCTCACCGATTCTCTGCTGCCATTTTTATCTGGTGGTGGGCGGAAGATTGATAAGTGGTTCGAGACCATGAAAACAAACTACGTGGTGTTTGATGATGTTGCTGCTTTTGCGAATGTGAACACCATAGAAGAGCTTCGAGCGCTTCAGGGCTGATCCTTGAAGCGCTTGATAGTTCAGCTTTGGCGCACCAGCGCTGAGCAGCCAAATCTTGCAATAACACCATTATTAATGGCTACCACCGCGGCAGCAATGAATATTGATGTTGAAATTCATGTGATTGGATCCAGCGTTGATTTATTCATCAAAGCCAATCCCAAGAATCAGCAAATCCTTACCCCCTCCAATCGCCCTTTATCCGCTTTTATTGAAGATGCTATTCGAACCGGTGTGAAGGTCAAGGTCTGCAGTACCGCTCTAAGAGAGAGGCAACTAGAGCTTACCGACTTGGTTGAAGGAGTTGACGAGGTGATTGGGATGGTCACCATGATTGACCTCGCCACAGACTTAAATGCCACCGTTCTGACTTATTAAATCTTTCTCTGATAGGTTGTTCATTGAAGAACGGGTGACATAAGTACTTCAGGTTTGTGAAATAAAGCAATCCTACCCAGATATGTCAAAATAGAGTTTATGACTATTAAATCTGACCGCTGGATCCGCCAAATGTGCGAAGAGCACGATATGATTTCCCCATTTGAGCCAGGCCAAGTTCGCCAGTCTCCTGAGGGGCATAAAATTGTGAGTTATGGCACATCAAGTTATGGCTATGACATTCGTTGCGCAAATGAATTTAAGATTTTTACAAATATCAACAGCACCATCGTTGACCCAAAGAATTTTGACGACAAATCCTTCGTTGATTTCAAGGGTGATGTTTGCATTATTCCTCCCAACTCATTTGCTTTGGCCCGCACAGTTGAGTATTTCAAGATCCCAAGAAGTGTTTTGACTGTTTGTTTGGGTAAGAGCACCTACGCTCGTTGCGGCATCATTGTGAACGTCACTCCTTTTGAGCCCGAGTGGGAAGGCTATGTAACTTTGGAGTTCTCAAATACAACACCGTTACCAGCCAAAATTTATGCTGGTGAAGGGTGTGCCCAGGTCTTATTCTTTGAGAGCGATGAGATTTGTGAGGTGTCTTACAAGGACCGTGGTGGC
>JBEIOY010000162.1:0-3069 GCA_040377355.1 Burkholderiaceae bacterium
ATTGGTCTCAGGCGGGCACACGCAACTTATGAAAGTCACTGGGGTAGGCGAATACTCGATCCTTGGAGAAACCCTGGACGATGCTGCCGGTGAAGCGTTTGATAAAACTGCCAAGATGTTGGGTTTGAATTACCCGGGTGGCCCGGCTGTATCAAAGCTAGCCAAAAGTGGTAATCCAAACACCCATCAATTTCCCAGACCCATGAAGCATTCTGGTGACTTAGATTTTTCATTTGCTGGCTTAAAAACATCCGTACTGACCCAAGTTAAAAAACTGACCGTTGCAAATGATGGTCCATTAAGTGACTTAGTTAAAGCCGATGTCGCCAGAGGATTCGTCGATGCCATCGTTGAAGTTTTGGTCAGCAAATCAATCATCGCTTTAAAGCAAACTGGCTTAACAACTTTGGTGGTGGCTGGCGGAGTTGGTGCCAACGAGCAACTCAGAGAATCCTTGAGGCAGCATTGTGCTAAAGAAGGATTTTCAGTTCATTACCCACCGATGCATTTGTGTACCGATAATGGTGCCATGATTGCTTTTGCTGGCGCCATGCGCCTAAAGAAAAATCCCCAACTGGCGACCAAACATTGGGGATTTGATGTAAGACCCAGATGGCCTTTGGATGATTTAGAGTGATCACCCTAAAAGCATTAGTCTGACCGAATCAGTGCATACGCACTATGATTGTGAATCGATTCAAAGTTTTCAGCTTCTACAACAAAAGACTTGATTCTTGTGTCTACCTTTAAGCGACCTGCGACATCACGAACCAAATCCTCAACAAACTTTGGATTGTCGTAGGCTCTTTCAGTGACATACTTTTCATCAGGGCGCTTGAGTAAACCCCATAACTCGCATGATGCCTCAGCTTCTGCGATTCTGACCAACTCTTCAATACTTAAATCAACGTCTTTTTGCAAAGTCACATTCATCGTGACATGTGAACGTTGATTGTGAGCACCGTACTCAGAAATCTCTTTTGAACATGGGCATAAGCTTGTGACAGGTACAACCGCCTGAAGCTTTAAATCTGTTTCTACTTGGCCATTTGTATTTTTTGCATTGGCAATCCAAGTCACATCGTAATCAAGCAAACTTTGCACACCAGAGACGGGGGCAGTTTTGTTAATGAAGTGTGTGTACTTAAGAGAAATCTGACCTGCTTGCGCCTCAAGCAAAGGCAACATCTTGCCAATCATCAAACGCATTTCCTGGGCATTCAATGGCGCATGACTGTCTTGCAACAAGGCGATAAAGCGGGACATGTGAGTACCCTTTTTATCAGCTGGCAACAAAACATCTAAATCAATCATGGCAACACTTGGTTGCACGCCAGATTCAGTTTTTACTTGAATAGGGTGGCGCACACCACGTATACCAACACGATCAATCGCAATGTTGCGATTATCGACAGTGGACTGAATATCCGGCATCGCGGATTTTTTTAGAAAAGATGTGTTGATGTCATTCATGGTCATATTGTCCTGCAATTTTAAGCAGCTTGCTGTTTCACTGAAATACCCAGCTTATCCGCAATGGCTTTACTGATGCCTACAGCATCCAGGCCACACTCTTTCATCAACAAGGCATGGTCACCATGATCAACAAATCGATCAGGCAAACCAATCACTAAAGTAGATACCTCTATGCCTGCTGTTGATAAAGCCTCTAGGCAAGCGCTGCCAGCGCCACCACCCACAGCCCCTTCCTCCAGAGTGACAATTAAGTCGTGCTCTTTGGCCATTTTGCAAACAAGATCGACATCCAATGGTTTGATGAATCGCATATTGACAACCGTGGCATCAAAGTCAGGTGCAACCTCTAGAGCTGGATACAGCAAGGTACCAAATGCAAGAATCGCTACTTTTTTACCTTGAAGGCCTGAAGTGGTTCGTCTAATTTCAGCTTTGCCTAGCGGCAACTCTTTGAGTTCTTTGCTCACAACCGCACCCACTCCAGCGCCGCGAGGATAACGCACCGCCGATGGATGATTTTGTTTAAAAGCGGTAGTGAGTAAATCACGGCACTCTGCTTCGTCTGCAGGAGCCATTAGTAACATATTTGGAATGCAACGCAAATAAGGTATGTCATAAGCGCCTGCATGGGTAGCACCGTCCGCACCAACCAAACCTGAACGGTCCATCGCAAAGACCACTGGTAGATCTTGCAAAGCCACATCATGGATCAACTGATCGTAACCACGCTGCAAGAATGTTGAGTAAATTGCAACAACTGGTTTCATGCCCTCACAAGCCAAGCCACCAGCAAACGTCACAGCGTGTTGTTCAGCAATACCAACGTCAAAATAACGATCGGGGAAGCGTGCTTCAAAATCAACCAAACCAGATCCTTCTCGCATCGCTGGTGTGACTGCTACTAAGCGCTTGTCTGCCTCAGCCATATCGCATGCCCACTCACCAAAAACTTGTGTGAATGTTTTTTTACTTGGTGCGCTTGGTTTTCCGGGTGCAATTCCTTGCGCCGGATCAAACTTGCCAGGGCCGTGATAAAGAATCGGGTCGGCTTCTGCTAACTTATAACCTTGCCCTTTTTTGGTGACCACGTGCAAAAACTGTGGGCCTTCGCCATCAAGCGCTAAACGTCTGACGTTTTGTAAGGTTGGCACCAAAGAGTCGAGGTCATGACCATCAATTGGTCCGATGTAATTAAAGCCAAACTCTTCAAAAATAGTTCCCGGCACAACCATGCCCTTAGCATGCTCTTCTAATCTTTTTGCAAATTCTCGCAAAGGTGGCGCCATTGATAAAACACTGTCCAACCCTTTTTTGGTGGTGGCGTAAAAACGACCACTCATCAAGCGTGCTAAATAACGATTCAAAGCACCGACTGCCGGAGAAATAGACATATCGTTATCGTTCAACACAACCACCAAAGGTAAATCTTTGTGAATGCCGCCGTTATTCAGAGCTTCAAACGCCATACCAGCGCTCATTGCACCATCACCAATCACTGCAACGGCCACGCGCTTTTCACCTTGTGCGCGAGCGCCCAGAGCCATACCAATGGCCGCAGAAATACTGGTTGAAGAGTGCGCAGTACCAAAAGTG
>JBEIOY010000205.1:0-2261 GCA_040377355.1 Burkholderiaceae bacterium
AAAACGACCGTGGGCTGAATCATATTGGGTCAAGTGAGCATTGATATCAATACCACCCAAACCATTGATTGCCACCACCTTGATGTCATCGCGCTTCTCTTCATAAATGGCGCGAACCACCATGCGACCAATACGACCATAACCATTGATTGCGACCTTAATCGTCATAACAACTCCCTTTATCTAAATTCTTTTAAAACAATTTTTTTATTAATTATTTTTCAAATACATTGACGCACTGTTTTAGCCACAGACTCAGCCGTCAAACCAAAATGCTTGTAAAGCACGCCTGCTGGAGCTGATTCACCAAATGTATCAACACCATGCACTGCGGCGCAGGCATACTTCCACCAGTAATCAGTCACACCCGCTTCAATTGCAATGCGTGGCAAACCTGCTGGTAATACTGAATCTTTATAAGCTTTGCTTTGGCGATCAAACACAGTGGTGGATGGCATTGACACAATGCGCACCGCAATACCTTCTTGTTTTAAAAGTTCTGCCGCATCCAAGGCAATTGCAATTTCAGAACCAGTTGCCATCAAGACTGCTTGAGCATTCTTAGCATCACGCATCACATAAGCACCCTTCTGGATTGCTTCAGTTTGCTTGGCGTCACGCTTCACAAATGGACAATTTTGACGACTGAAAATCAAGCTGGATGGACCGTTCTTGCGCTTCACCGCATGGGCCCAAGCAACAGCACTTTCAGTGGTGTCACAAGGACGCCACACATCCATGTTCGGGATCAAACGCAAACTGGCCACATGCTCCACTGATTGATGCGTTGGACCGTCTTCACCCAAGCCAATCGAATCGTGCGTGAACACAAAAATACTGCGCAACTTCATCAAAGCTGCCATGCGCAAAGCATTGCGGCTGTAATCTGAGAAGGTCAAGAAAGTTGCGCCGAATGGAATGTAACCACCGTGCAATGCAATACCGTTCATGATTGCGCTCATACCGAATTCGCGAACACCGTAATTGATGTGATTGCCCCACTGGTCTGCACGAACCGCTTTGCAAGTTGACCAGTTGGTTAAATTTGAACCTGTTAAGTCAGCAGAACCACCCATGAACTCCGGCAAAGCTGAAGCCAAAGCTTCAATGGCATTTTGACTGGCTTTGCGCGTAGCAATCATTTCAGCTTTTTGCGCACAAGTATCTAAATAAGCGTTAACAGTTTTATCAAAGTCACCAGGCAACTCTCCTGACATGCGACGCACAAACTCTTGAGCTTCTTTTGAATATTTGGCGCGATAAGCACCAAACTTGCTGTTCCATTCTGTTTCTAAATTAGCGCCTTTGATCTTGGCATCCCATGCTGCATAAACATCAGCAGGTATTTCAAAAGGACCGTGATTCCAACCAATTGCAGCACGTGTTGCAGCGATCTCTGCGGCGCCCAATGGTGCACCGTGAACTTTGTCAGTGCCTGCCAAATTTGGAGAACCTTGACCAATGGAAGTTTTGCAACAAATGAAGGTTGGCTTGTCACTGTTTTTAGCTTTGGCAATCGCAGCAGCCACTGCATCAGCATCGTGACCATCAACACTTCGAATCACATTCCAGCCATAAGCTTCAAAACGCTTAGGCGTATCTTCAGCAAACCAATTAACGACTTTGCCATCAATTGAAATACCGTTGTCATCCCACAAAGCAATTAATTTATTGAGCTTTAAAGTGCCCGCCAATGAACAAGCTTCATGACTCACACCTTCCATCAAGCAACCATCACCTAAAAACACATACGTGTGATGATCAACAATGTCTAAACCAGGGCGATTGAATTCTTCTGCCAATAATTTCTCAGCCAATGCCATGCCCACAGCATTGGTGATACCTTGGCCCAATGGACCGGTGGTAGTTTCTACGCCTGGTGTGATGCCATACTCAGGGTGACCCGCTGTTTTACTGTGCAATTGACGGAAGTTTTTCAACTCCTGCATCGGCAAGTCGTAACCAGTTAAATGCAGCAAGGCGTACAACAACATGGATCCGTGACCATTCGACAGAACAAAACGGTCGCGATTCATCCACCGTGGGTTTTTGGGGTTGTGCTTGAGATGCTGCCCCACAGACCTACCGCAATTTCCGCCATGCCCATCGGCATACCTGGGTGTCCAGAATTGGCTTGCTGAACTGCATCCATTGCTAATGCACGGATTGCATTGGCCATATTTTTTTGCTGTGACGACATGTTGTTCCCTGCGGCTTGTTATAGATGAAAGCCATTTTTCTGCCAAAAACGCAGAAAAAGT
>JBEIOY010000124.1:0-4178 GCA_040377355.1 Burkholderiaceae bacterium
ACTGAGCTTGCTTGCGCTTGAAAATGTTTTGCGATCAATTGCTCTGCTTGAATCAAATCATCTCTAGTTGCTTGGGGCAATTGAGATAACCAGGCAAGCCTTGCGCTTAAAAAATGAAGCTTTAATTGTTGACGAATCAAATCTTGAGCTGCTGGGGTCATGGCCACATCCTTCACGTCGCCCACCACCTGAATACGCATCAACTGATCGCCCAAACCCTGAATGGCCGCCATGACTTTTTGAATAACTGTTTGGGCTCCAGTGTTACTTATAAAAGTTGGGGTGGTTGCTACCGGAAGAGCGTTCATCGGCATCTGCGCAACCTGATTCAACAATTGGTTTAACTGATTGGCCACGGGCGCTAGATTCTTTTGATTTTCCAAAGAGCTTTTTAAGGCCAAATTGATTTCAGCTTCGTGAGTCAATACTTTGTTTAACTGAGCCTCAAGCTCTGCAACTCTGGCATCAAGTTGAGCCGGGCGATGGTAAAGACGAAAACCCCCTTCAATCACCAACCAAACGAGACAAATAGCAATGGCAATCCACAAAGCTCTCCACAGGCCCTTACCCAAAGCTTCTGACTGAGCTTGTTTGGCAGTTTTGGTATTTATTTGATCGAGATCTGCAGCCATTTCAATTCCTAATTTTTATTGGAGTGCCATTGACCAATTTTGACAAGCAAATGATCATCCCCTGGGGTGCACCAATCGACATTTTTAAAACCTAATTCATTGCATACCTGAGCTATTCGCTCATGCGTACACAGCATCATAGCTTCATTTAACCAAGACTCTGCCCATGATGAATTTTCTTTTAAGAATTGAGCAAAATATCTTGTCGCTTCAGAAGAAGTCAGAATGCACATCGAGTCATCGGGAAGTGATTTTTTTAAACCAAGCCAAGCTGGCGCATCATCGGCCAGGGGCATTCTTTTGTAGGTTGCTACTGAATGTATTTCAGCACCTTGCAATAAAAATTGCTCGCCAAGCCAGGCTCTTCCGCCAACACCCTTGAGGAAGAGAATCTTTTTCCCAGCCCAAGATGCTTGGGCTTGATTCAAGATTTTCCAAAGACCTTCTGAATCCCATTCGCTGGGATTATTAGGAGCGTAAATGGTATATCCATTCTCAGCTGTGATGCCGTGATGACTCAGCGCTTCTAAGCTACCTCCGCCCACCACTGCTACTGGAAGGTTTTTTGGCCATGCCGTTTGCAACAATCGCATCGAACATTCAACCGCATTAGGGCTCACAAACACTGCTAAATCAGTGGCTAGCAAAAGTTCTTTTAAGCGCTTGGCATCTGCGGGGTTTTCATTGGGCACAATCGATAACAAAGGTAATTGAATTTGTTCGAGCTGCGGGAACTTTCGATGTAATAACTCCCCCAATCTTAGAGACTGTCCTAGTGGGCGAGTCAGAACAATATTGGGCATGAGCTATAAACCTTGATTACCTTGGTGGCAATAAATCTTTAGCGCCCTGAGCAATCAACTCATCGGCAACCTGTAAACCCATCTTATTTGCATGATCCATGCTAGCAATTGACAGCTTCTTTTCAGATCGACAAATCCTTTGCCCATCCGCACTGGCCACAAAGGAGCGAAGATATAAAGAGTCTGAACCTTCCCAAATTGCATAGGCTGCCAAAGGAACATCACAAGAACCGCCAAGCGCTCTAGAAACAGCTCTTTCTGCTGTCACAGCCATGGCTGAGGGTGCATGATTCAAAGGGGCAAGCCAATCCTTCATCTCAGACCTTCCTGATCTGATTTCAATGCCCAAAGCCCCTTGACCAGCGGCAGGCAAACTGTCTTCAGGGGTCAATAAACTGCGGATGCGCTCAGCCATTCCTAAGCGCTTAAGACCTGCGGCGGCCAAAATGATGGCAGCGTACTCGCCTTTATCTAATTTTCCCAAACGAGTGTCCAAATTGCCTCGCAGAGGCTGGATGTTCAGGTGGGGATAGCGTGAACGCAATGAAGCTTCACGGCGCAAGCTAGCGGTTCCTACGACTGCCCCAGCAGGCAAATCCGCCAAAGTGGCATAGTCATTTGAAACAAAAGCATCCCTGGCATCTTCACGCTCCATGATGCAAGCCAGCTCAAAGCCAACCGGTAATTGCATTGGCACATCCTTGAGCGAATGAACCGCCAAATCAGCCCGCCCCTCCTCCAAAGCCACCTCTAATTCTTTGACAAAAAGCCCCTTACCGCCCACTTTAGAGAGGGTTCTATACAAAATTTGATCGCCCCGGGTGGTCATGCCCAAAATACTGACATCGCAGTCTGGGTAGAGCTTTTTTAAGCAATCGCGAACATATTCAGCCTGCCACATGGCCAAACGGCTCTCACGGGAGGCGATTACCAGCTTTTTAGGATAAGAAATTTGTGTCATAACCATAAGGATAAGGCCTTTGAGGCAATATACTTATATTTATGGCAGATTTAGATAAAAACAAGAATTCCTTGGACAACAAAGACCAAGCTTGGTCGGCTCGCTTTGCTGAGCCTGTGGCGGAGCTCGTGCAGCGATACACCGCTTCTGTTGATTTTGATAAACGCATGGCCTTGGTTGATATCCAAGGCTCTTTGGCTCACGCCGAAATGTTGACTGCACAAAAGATCATCAGTGCCGAAGATTTTGCCGCGATTCAAAAAGGCATGGCAGAGATACGCTCTGAAATTGAAGCAGGTTCATTTGTTTGGGAGCTCGCTCTTGAAGACGTTCATCTGAACATTGAAGCACGCCTGACCAAACTCATTGGTGATGCTGGCAAACGTCTTCATACCGGCCGCTCAAGAAACGATCAAGTGGCCACAGACATTCGCTTGTGGTTGCGTGGCGCGATCGATGAGATTCAATCAGAACTCACTGCGCTGCGCTCAGGCTTGCTTGGGCTAGCTGAAAATCATGCCGAAACAATCATGCCAGGTTTCACACATTTACAAGTGGCTCAACCCATCACCTTTGGTCACCATGTGATGGCCTATGCTGAAATGTTTGCGCGTGATGCTGAACGTTTGGCTGATTGCCGTAAGCGTGTGAATCGTTTACCTTTGGGTGCTGCAGCTCTGGCTGGCACCAGCTATCCGATTGATCGTGAACGTGTTGCTAAGACCTTGGGTTTTGATGGCGTTTGCCAGAACTCCTTAGATGCAGTTTCAGATCGTGACTTTGCAATTGAGTTTTGTGCCACTGCCTCATTGGTGATGACACACATCTCACGTTTGTCAGAAGAGTTGATCATTTGGATGAATCCAAGAATTGGCTTTGTGGATCTGCCGGATCGTTTTTGCACAGGCAGCTCGATCATGCCGCAAAAGAAGAATCCTGATGTACCAGAATTGGCAAGAGGCAAGACTGGTCGCGTGAACGGCAATCTCATTTCCTTGTTAACTTTGATGAAAGGCCAACCTTTGGCCTACAACAAAGACAATCAAGAAGACAAAGAACCATTGTTTGATTCCGCGGATACTTTGCGCGACACCTTGCGTATTTTTGCTGACATGGTCCCTCACATCCAAGTCAAAGCAGATGTGATGAGAGCGGCAGCACTTCAAGGTTTTGCGACAGCCACTGATTTAGCCGATTATTTGGTCAAAAAAGGTTTGGCTTTCCGTGATGCGCATGAAGCTGTTGCTCATGCTGTGAAGACATGCTCAAACAAAGGTTGTGATTTGGCGGATTTATCCTTGGCTGACTTAAGAGCTGCCTGTAATCTTGGAGACAAAGCCAATCTCATCGGTGAAGATGCTTTTAAAGTATTGACTCTTGAAGGATCCATCAGCAGTCGTAACCATGTTGGTGGCACTGCTCCAGAGCAAGTCAGAAAAGCCATTGCAGCTTACCGCAAAAATATGAAGTAATACCCGAAGTAACACACCAAATAAAAATAGGCTCACCTTTAACAGTGAGCCTATTTTTTTGACTAGACAGAATCAATTTTTAAATCAATCTCTTGACGAATCCTTCAATCAGCCTTTAACGCAGTCAACGTAATACTCTTTGCGACCGTTCAAATCACCTTTGACTAAACCATGAACATCGGTTTCAAAGCCAGGGAACTGTTCATTAAAGTCACGCGTGAAACGCAAGTAATCAACGATGCGCTTATTGAAACGCTCACCTGGAATCAAAAGAGGGATACCTGGCGGGTAAGGGGTTACCAACATCGCT
>JBEIOY010000018.1:0-13677 GCA_040377355.1 Burkholderiaceae bacterium
AAAGCCAAAGCCATTGTGATGGCCACCGGTGGCCTGCCTGTTCCAGCCATTGGCGCTACGGATTATGCCCTTGATGTGGCCAAGCAATTCAACGTGCCCGTGGTCAATGTCAGACCTGCCTTGGTTCCCTTGTCCTTCACCTCGGACGAGTTTGCTAATTTAAGTGAGTTATCTGGTTTGAGTGTGCCCGTGAAAGTGAAGTCTGGAGCAAAGTCTCAGCGCTATGGAGCATGCCAGTTTGATGAGGATTTACTACTCACCCACAAAGGTCTATCAGGCCCAGCCATCTTGCAAGGTAGCAGTTATTGGCATGAAGGTGAGACCATTCATATCAACTGGTTCAATGATGTTGATATTGACGAACTGTTTGATGATGATGCCAACCGTTTGAAGCTCACTGAAAACCTTCTGGGCAGTGTTTTGCCGCAACGTTTGGCCAAAGCATTTGCTGAGCAAAAGAATTTGATGGGGCGCAAATGGGCTGAGGTTGGCAAGAAAGATCGCCAAGCTTTGAAAGAACTCCTAACCAACTGGGCGGTCAAACCTGCGGGCACTCTAGGGTGGAAGAAGGCTGAAGTGATGTTGGGTGGCGTTGATACAAAAGCTCTGGATGGTCAAACCATGATGTCAAAAGACAATCCTGGTTTGTACTTCATCGGAGAGTGTGTGGATGTGACCGGTCATTTGGGTGGTCATAATTTTCAATGGGCATGGGCCAGTGGCTTTGTGTGTGCGCACTCTTTGGCACAAGAGGCACGACTAGCAAGGAAATAGATCGCCTTTTTGTGGAATGATGACATTTCCCCAATGTAATTCTTGCTTGATCACTTCTGCAAAATTTGAACTTGCGTGAGATTCACCATGAATCACAAACACTTTACCTGGGGCAGACTTGAATCCTTTGAGCCATCTCAATAGACCTGCCTGGTCGGCATGTGCTGATAAGCCACCGATGGTGTGCACGGATGCTTTGACAAATAACTCTTTGCCAAGAACCTTGACTGGGTTTACCTTGTCAACCAAACGTCTGCCCAAGGTTCCCATCGCCTGAAAACCTGTGATGATGATGGCATTTTGACTGTACGGCAAATTCCAGTTCAAGTGGTGAACCACTCTGCCTGCCTCACACATACCGCTTGCGGAAATAATGATGGCGCCGCCCTTGATTCTGTTCAAGGCTTTTGACTCTTCTACATCCGCCACAAACTTAAGGTCAACGGCTTGATGATTTTTAGCAAACCACTCCAAGGTGTCTTGAGCTTGCTCGTCTAAATCATCGAAATACTTTTCAGTGAGATGGGTCGCTGCGGTGGCCATTGGAGAATCAAGCCAAATGTTGAGGTGAGGCAAACGTTTTTCTCGAACTAATTCAATCAACATCAGGAGTATTTCTTGGGCACGACCCACGGCAAAAGCAGGCATCACAATATTGCCACCATGTTTCATGGTTTCTGAGATAACCGATACCAACTCATTTTTAGTGTCATCTAAGGTGCGATGCAATCGATCGCCATAGGTCGATTCAACCAATAAGATATCAGCCGATTCAATCAAGTCAGGGTCGGGCATCAAGGGCTGTCCGTACATACCCAAATCACCTGAAGCCACAACACGTTTCTTTTTGCTTTCTTGTTCAACATCAATCAGCGCGATGGCTGAACCTAAAATATGACCTGCATTTCTGAAGTGAGCTTGAATGCCATCGATCGGCTCAAATACTTGACCATAGTCATAAGATTTTAGTTGGGAAAGGCACTCAGTTGCTTGTTTTACGCTGTATAAAACTTGTGGCAAATCTCCGCGCCATTTACCTAATTTTTGTTTTCGTTCTGCTCGCTCAAAATCACTTTCTTGAATGTGTGCACTGTCGAGTAGAAGAATCTTTAATAATGCCTGAGTTGCTTTGGTGCAATAGATGGTGCCTTTGAATCCCTGTGCACATAAGCGAGGCAGAAGACCGCTGTGGTCGATGTGGGCGTGAGTCAAAATCACAAAGTCAAGGTCTGCTGGATTAAAAGGAAGAGCTTCTAAGTTTTTTTCATCAGCGTCTCTGCCACCTTGAAACATCCCGTAATCAATCATGAAGCAAAACTTTTTGCCCTTGATTTCACCTTCAAGGTAATGACGAGATCCAGTGACTTCTCCGGCTGCTCCAAAAAACTTGATATGCATTAATTTTCCTATGACCTGTTTAGCTTAATTAATCAATTACCCAATGATTTCTTAAGAGTTATTACGATCTCATCAATATCGTTGATGACTAAGGCGCCTTTGAGGTGATCGCCATTTAAAAACCCATGCTCATCTGCCTGCTTTAAGAAAGACAGTAATTGGCCGTAATAGTTGCCCCAATTGGCGATGATGATTGGTTTGGTGTGTGCCCCAACCTGAAGACCTGTCCAAACCTCAAATAACTCATCAAGCGTACCAAGACCGCCTGGCAAAATTAAAAAAGCATCTGATTTTTCCATCATCAAACGCTTTCTTTCGATGATGTCATCCACCACAAATAACTCGGTGAGTTGCTGCTGGATGGGTTCACGCGCAGTTAAACCTTTTGGAATGATGCCAATCACTGAACCATTTGCTTCAATGGCTGCTTTAGCAACTGCCCCCATCAGGCCTAGACGACCCCCGCCAAAGACTATGCCAAATCCTGCATAACTGAGTTCCCTGCCAACCTCTGCAGTTTTAGCAATCATGTCTAAATTATTGCCGTCGCGTGAGCCGCAAAATATGCAAATGTTTTTCTTCATGCCTCAAGCATAATCCAGTTCGAACACCATTTTGAATATAGGGGTGTCTCGGAGTAAGATTTAGGTATTCAGAAAATCAGTCTATAGATATTCAAAGGTATTAATGCTTTCATCCATTTTGGCCATCGGCGCAGGAGCTTCACTGGGAGCAGTGTTGCGCTGGCTATTGAGTTTGGGTCTGAACGCTGTTTGGGCAACCATGCCCTTGGGCACGTTGGTGGCTAACTTGATAGGCGCATACCTTGTTGGATTCTTGATGAGTCTTCTGGAGGCTCATGCAGGATTGTCGGCCGAATGGAAATTGTTTTTGATCACTGGTTTTTTAGGTGGCTTGACCACCTTTTCAACTTTCAGTGCTGAAGTTGTGGCTATTTTGCAAGCAGGAGCTTATGTTCGTGCATTTGCGACTGTTGCCCTTCATCTATTAGGCTCGTTAGCTCTGACCATTTTGGGGATTGCTAGCTATCAATGGTTTAAGTAAGTATTTTTTAAAACTCTAAGGACAAAAGAATGATTTTAGAAATTGTCGACATCAGTATTGACCCAGCTAAAAAAGCTGATTTTGAAAAAGCAGTGGCGGCAGGTATTGCTGATGCAATTGCTCCGGCCAAAGGCTTTTGTGGTTACAAGTTAAATACAGGTATAGAAAAACCAGGCCGTTATATATTGATGATTTACTGGACCACCCTTGAAAATCACACGGTTGACTTTAGGGAGTCAGAAGCCTTTACGCGTTGGAGAGGTCATGTAGGGCCATTTTTCTTGAGTCTGCCGCACGTTGAGCACTTCACCTTAGTGCACAAGTCTTAAGAATTGTTCATGAGAGCTGTGATTTTGCTTTAGGGTCTGTGAAGTTAATAAAAGTAAAGAAAAGAAAAGGGGCTTAATTAAGCCCCTTTAATCTTTTAAGAATTCTAATCAATGATTGATCAAGCTTCCATGATTGGAATTTGTTCAATCTTTGTTGCGTTTTCTTGTTCAACATAACGCGCAATGAATGCACCGTTACTGTTCATTGGAAGTTTTGCCCAAACTGTATAACCTGCGCCAGGTACAACACGCATCGGCTCGCCTTTTTGGCTAAAAATTTCTTCAATGACAAAGTCAGTATTACCGCTTGGTTGAATGATTTCTAATTTATCGCCAACAGAGAAGCGGTTCTTCACTTCAATCTTGACCAATTGTTTTTCATTGTCAACATCAATCACATTGCCAACATAAAGACTGCGACCTGAAAGTGAAAAGCCGCGCAAGTAATTTTGTTGATCTTTGTCTGGGTGGCGGACATAGAAGCCGTCGGTGTAACCACGATTTGCTAAACCCTCTAGATGGCCCATCAAGACTGGATTGAATGGTCGACCAGCCACAGCATCATCAATCGCAGAGCGGTAGGCTTGCGCTGTTCTTGCCACGTAGTAAGGAGATTTGGTTCTACCTTCAATTTTGAAAGAATCAATGCCCATTTCGGTGAGGCGCTGAACGTGCTCAATTGCGCGCAAATCTTTTGAGTTCAAGATATATGTGCCGTGCATGTCTTCTTCAATTGGCATCCACTCCCCTGGGCGATTACCTTCTTCTAGAAGATAGATGTCACCTGTAGCATCTTCACTGGCTTTGGCTACTTTGTAATCCCAGCGGCATGAATTGGTGCATGTGCCTTGGTTGGGATCGCGGTGGTTAAAGTAACCAGAAAGTAAGCAGCGACCAGAGTAAGCAATACACAAAGCACCATGAATGAATACTTCAACTTCCATTTCTGGGCAGTCTTGACGCACCGCTTCGATTTCATCAAGAGACAACTCTCTTGAAAGAATCACTCGACTAACACCCACTGAACGCCAAAACTTTGCAGCATGACCGTTCACTGTGTTGGCTTGAACTGATAAATGAATTGGCATATCTGGCCAATTTTCTCTGGCCAGCATGATCAAACCAGGATCTGACATGATCAATGCATCTGGCTTAAGTGCAATCACAGGCTCCATGTCTTTGACATAAGTGCGAGTTTTTCCGCCATGCGGGAAGATGTTTGAGACCAGGTAAAAGTTCTTGCCTTGAGCGTGAGCTGTTTCAATGCCTTCGCGCAAAACTTCAATATTGCCGAAGTCATTGTTGCGAACGCGCAATGAGTATCTTGGCTGACCAGCATAAACGGCCGTCGCACCAAAGTCGAAGGCGGTGTTGAGCATGGTCAGGCTGCCAGCAGGGGATAAAAGTTCAGGTGTTTTCATAGCCCGTATTTTAGGCGTTTTCAGGGCTTTTTGCCTGTTTACCCTATTTTTTGCCTAGGGGTATTTCAGATTGTGAGCAAAATAAGCTCTTAATTGAGGCAAAAACTTAAAAAAGTGGAGGGAGTAAGAGGAGTTACTTGATCTATTTGTTTGCGGCAACTATCTAGAATCGCTCGTTAGGCCCTAGATGGCGCCATTGGCCAACCGGAAGACTGCCCAAAGGAATTTGCCCAATGCGAATACGTTTTAGGCCAATCACTTTTAAGCCAACCAACTCACACATGCGACGGATTTGACGTTTTTTACCTTCACGCAAAACAAAGCGCAATTGATCGGTATTCTGCCAACTCACTTTGGCCGGCTTTAAAGCTTCATCATCTAACTTTAAACCGTGATTGAGGAGTCGCATACCTTCTTCAGTCAAAGCGCCTTCAACACGCACCAAATACTCTTTTTCAATGGGGCTGTTTTCGCCAATCAATAGCTTGGCAATGCGACCATCTTGAGTTAATACCAATAAGCCGCTTGAATCGATATCCAAACGACCCGCAGGCGCTAGACCGCGGGTATTGAACTTGCCGGGGAGATTCGCTGATAACTGATGCACAAATTGATTTTCTGGTGTGATAAGGGTTGCGGCAGGTTTGTACTCTCGATCTTCATCAAAATGAGAAATGAAGCCGACTGGTTTATTGAGAATGATGGTGTAGCGACGAGCTTGCTGTGCAATCGCCGCTTTTTTTAATTCAATTTTTTGATTAGGGAAGGCTCTCGCGCCTAATTCACTGACAACTTCGCCATCGACCAATACCAAGCCTTGCTCAATATAGTTGTCAGCTTCGCGTCTTGAGCAAATTCCTTGCTCAGACATTAGTTTTGAAATTCGTACTTTTTCCACAGGGGTGATTATCGCTTACTTGGAACGTTCAAACCAAAATGATTCTGCCTTGCCAATCATCATGGTTGCGGAGTCTGACTATTTTCTTTGAATGATTCTGTTAAGGCTACTTGAAGCTTGGTGTGAATCTTCATCAGTTGTTTGCGCAAAAGATAAATGACTGTACCCATCAATATGGCTAGGATGAAGAGCATGCCCACTGGAGGTAGGATGCTGGAGCTCAATGCTGATACTAAAACCATCAAGGAAACAATTGCTAAAACTGGCATCAATTGAGTGAACAACATTTGAGTAGCGACGGCGTCTTCAGAAGAGTGGTTTTTAGAATGAAGCCTTGCATCGGCGAGCAACATTCCGAGAGCCTCTAATTTTTTGTAAATAGCAAACAAAAACGGCGCTGATAGCAACAGGCTTGTGGCCCACATGAACGCTTGTTGGTAGGTTTCGGTGAACCATGTCAAATGTCCTGTATCAACATAACCGTTGAGGAAGGAGAATAATTTGGTGGCCGATAAGAACAAAGCGATGACCACGCAGGCGTTTACAAAAACGTGGAATGTGATTCTTCTCACGAATGGTCGGATGTCTGAACGCATTTGATTATCAGAGCGAATTTGACCCAACCATTCTGAATATTGCACAAACACATTTTTAATCGGATTTGGAATACGCTTGCCCATCCAATCACTCATTGGATCTGACCCTTTGATCAAGTAGGGAGTAAAAAGTGTGGTGATAACGGAAACCGCGACCACAATGGGGTACAAGAAATCGCTGGTGACATTCAGTGTTAAGCCAAGCGATGCAATGATGAATGAAAACTCACCAATTTGCGCTTTGCCCATGCCAACACGCATAGATGTTCTACCATCATGGCCGGTGATGAATGTGCCCATGCTGCATGAGGTAATTTTGATAGCAATCACGGCAAAGCTGATGAGGGCAATTGGAATAGCATATTTCCAAATAACATTTGGATCCAGAAGAAGACCAATGGTCACGAAGAAGATGGCAATGAACATATCTTTGACAGGTTCAATTAATTTTTCAATCGAATGAATATGACGCGACTCTGCCATGATGGCGCCAATTAGAAAGGCACCCAAAGCAACGCTGTACTCCATTTTTATCACCAATAGGCAAAAGCCAAAGCAAAGACCTAGGACTGTGACCAACAACATTTCTTTGCGGTGAAACTTTGCAACCACATTCAAAAGTCGTGGAATCAATAAGATGCCCACTGCCAAAGAGATGGTCATGAATAAAATCAGCTCGCCAATGGTCATGGCTGCATCAACTGCTTCTAGTTGACCGGTTGTGGCAATACCTGTGAGCATCACAATCAAGCTGATGGCAAGAATATCCTCAACAATCAAAATGCCATAAATAAGTTGGGCAAACTTTTCTTTCTTTAAGCCCAGCTCTTCAAGGGCTTTGACTGTGATGGTGGTTGAGGAGATTGCCATCATGGCGCCTAGGAAAATAGAATCCATCGGCGACCAACTAAAGAAACGCCCAATTTCATAACCAGCCCAAATGAGCAGCACAATTTGCGCGATGGCCGCCACAAATGCAGTTGCACCCACCTTGACTAGTTTTCTCAAGCTAAATTCAAGACCTAAGCCAAACATCAGGAAGACAACTCCAAGCTCCCCCAGAGTTTTAATGGTCTTCTCGTCGGAAATAAATGGAACGGCGGTGGTATATGGCCCGATAATGAGGCCCGCAATGATGTAACCCAAAACAACCGGTTGTTTTAGGTAATGGAAGATCACCGTGACTACGCCGGCAGTGAGCATGATGACTGCCAAGTCTTTGATGAAATCTACTCCATGCATACGTTTAGTCTCTTTTTAAATTTAACCGTGATAATGTGATTATGGCTTTAATTGTTTTAAATGACGCAAAACTGGCTTTTGGCCATGTTGACTTGCTGGCTAATACCCAATTCTCACTCGAATCCAGTGAGCGCATCGGTCTAATTGGTCGAAATGGCACTGGCAAGTCATCTTTACTCAAGATTTTAGCGGGTTTGGAAAAACTCGATGATGGCAGCATCCAATATCAACAAGGCTTGCGCATGGCCTATGTTGCCCAAGAGCCGATCTTTGATCCTGTTGAGACAGTTTTTCATGCGGTTTCGCAGGGGGTGGCTGAAGTCAAGGCGCTCAGAGAAGAATATGAAGGGCTCAGCGTGGCTGAATGGAATGATGACTCCCACCACCGTTTAGATGAAATTCAATCTCAACTAGAGTCAATGAGTGGTTGGAATTGGGAGCAACGCGTTCATGAAACCTTGGATCGTTTGCATTTGGACCCTGATATTGCAATCGGCGCCTTGTCTGGCGGCAATCGCAAGCGGGTGGCTTTGGCTCAAGCATTGGTGGCGGTTCCCGATGTTCTTTTTTTAGATGAGCCCACCAATCATTTGGATCTGGATTCAATTACTTGGCTAGAAGAGTTATTAAAAGCATTCAAGGGCTCAGTGGTATTGATCACTCATGATCGTGCTTTCTTGGATGCTGTGAGCACTCAAATTGTGGAGCTCGATCGCGGCATTTTAAGAAGCTACCCAGGCAACTTCACAGCCTATGAGATTTTAAAAGAGCAGGAGATTGTCTCCGAGGCATTGGCCAATGCTCGTGCCGATAAATTATTGGCTCAAGAAGAGGTGTGGATCCGTAAAGGTGTTGAAGCTCGTCGAACCCGAAGTGTTGGGCGTATTGCTCGTCTTGAAAAACTCAGAGAAATACGAGCTGCACGAAGAGATGCGATGGGTCAGATCAAGTTATCGGTTGCTTCTGGTAATCGCAGTGGAAAGATCGTGGCTGATTTAGAAAATGTCAGCAAATCTTATGATCGCCCAATTGTTAAAGACTTCACTGCCACCATCTTGCGTGGCGACAAGGTTGGCTTATTAGGCCCTAACGGAGCCGGCAAGACAACATTGCTTAAATTGATTCTTGGATCCATTCAGCCAGACAGCGGTACGGCCACGATGGGCTCTCAAATTGACGTGGCTTATTTTGACCAAATGCGCGAAGGTCTTGACCTGAATGCGACGCTGGAGGACTACATCAGTCCTGGTAGCGAGTGGATTGAAATCAACGGCGCACGCAAGCACGTTAAAAGTTATCTGAATGATTTTTTGTTCTCCCCTGAGAGAGCGAACTCACCCGTGAGCACCTTATCGGGTGGCGAGCGTAATCGACTCTTGTTGGCTCGATTATTTGCCAGACCGGCCAACGTCTTGGTTCTTGATGAGCCGACCAACGATTTGGATATAGATACTCTGGAACTGTTAGAGCAACTGCTACAAGATTACAAAGGCACTGTTTTCTTGGTCAGTCACGACAGAGCTTTTCTAGATAACGTCGTCACTTCAATCATCGCTTACGAGGGAGATGGCTTTTGGCGTGAATACGAGGGCGGCTACGAAGATTGGAAGATTCAGAAAAAGAGATCGGAAGAGTATCGCAGTAATCAATCTGGAAGTTCTGAACCGGCCAAGTCAAAGTCTCCTGCAACAGAGCCTGTTAAAGCAACATCAAATAAAGAAGTGCCAAAACCTCAAAAGTCAGCGGCGCAAAAGTTAAATGGCAAAGAACGTGCGGAGCTTGAGGCGATTCCTTTGCAAATTGATGATCTTGAGAAAGAGCAAGCCAGCATCAGTGAGAGTTTGGGTGATCCAGAGATTTATAAAAACAGACCGGCTGATGTGATTTCTTTACAAGAAAATTTGAAAATCATTGAGGCAAAGTTAAGCGCCTTAATGACTCGTTGGGAAGATCTTTTGGAGCGTTCGAATTCTTGAGACGATTGCTTAAAAAAATCAGGCCCTTAACGAATTAAGTATCAGTGAAGTGCTGCATAAATTGCTGCCGCAAGGAGCGTGGCACTTCCTAAAATAGCGCTGATCACACTGCGCTTATTTTTAGGATTCTTTTTTCCGAAATCGTATTGAAATTTTTCTGATGCAATGTGTGCCAATGGGGCGCCGAGCTGATCAAGGCTTGTCTCTACAGAATCGATCATCTCTGCGGGGCCGCAAATCAAAAACTGCGCAGTCTTTGGATTTATATGATGAGCACTCAATATTTTTTCAAGTGTTGTTGTATCTAACACCCCGGTTAGATCTTGCCACTCTTTTGTTGGTTCAGAAACCAGTTGAATCACTTCAAGGTTTTTGAATGATTCAAGATTTACCATGTCTTTGAAATTCACCGCTTGCTCTGCCACTCGATTACCGTAAACCAATAAGATTTTCTTATTCAAGAATTTTGTATCTTGATCGCGTTCTATTTGACGTAAGACGCTGATCATCGGAGCTATACCAACGCCACCTGCAATCATGACCAGTTGATCTTGATCGTTTGAAAATACCTCGGCGCCAAAATTGCCATAAGGACCATCTATAAAAACTTTCTGACCAATTTGCAGTTGACTGATTTGACGGGTGAAGTCACCCACATCTTTGATCAAGAAGCTGATGTCAGAGGAATTTTTGTTCGAGCAAGATGCAATAGAAAATGGGTTCTCCGGCAGAGGGGAGCTTCTACCAATTTTTAACCATGCAAATTGACCTGCTTGATAGTTCACCTTCTTTTCTGTGGAATGTTTGATGATCAATTCCCAAATGCCTAAAGAGACTTGTTTGATCGATATCACCTCATGGGCATTTTTATTTTGTATGAGAGGCTTGATCATGTAAGTCCAGGCAAGGCTTAGCAAGGCAAGCCCCAGCATGAATTGCCAATACGATTTCATCCAAACCTCTTGAGCATATCTGCCAGCATCAATGGTATGAATAAATCCAACAGTGGCGATGACGAGTGCCAAGACCACATGACTCAATCTCCAAGCTTCGTAGCTGATTTCAGAACTTTTTCGCATGATGGCTAGACCAACAAGAAAAATCAGTGCGAATAAACTCAGCATGCCTGTTAAGCCTGATGTGAGCGTCAAACCTAGAAAGTTTTGTTGGGATGAATCCATCATCCAAATTGGTTGACTTGGTAAGGTGTACATGAAAGGGTGAACCAGTAAAAACACCAAGGCAGTTCTGGCAAATAGCTGATGAACTTGCAGGACCCAATCAACGCCCAAGATTTTGGAAAGCAGTTTCACCCGGCCAGACAGCCAAAATTCAATCAGAATGATGTTAAAGCCAACCATGGCCAAACTTGAAGACAATTCATCAAGCCAAGGTCTATTGGGCAAATTGAGCCCTAAAGAAATACCCAGAGGTAGCAAAACAAGACTTAGGTAAATCAATAAGCTTAAGCAACTCAACACATTTATGGTCATATTCCCATTATGATTGCGTAGGTAAGTTATTTCTAGCAGAAATGACAAATTTATAAGTAATAAGAATATTGATCAATCATATTGGCGGCCATGAGAACATTTTTAGCAGCACCTCCCGTTTCAGCCTTTGCCATGGTCATAGGTCTATCGGGTCTATCTTTGACTTGGTCAAAGTTTTCTCATGTGTCTCAACTTCCACTGGCTCAAGACATTGCTTTGGCTTTTGGCTTACTGGCCATTGTTGTATTTTTAACGTTAGCTCTGGGCCTGCTTCGCAAACAATTGCAGACCCCTGAGAAAGTCCTCGAAGAGTGGAATCATCCGGTTAAGTCTTCATTCTTTGGCGCCATCTCAGTCGGTGTTTGTTTATTGGCTGCCGTGATTATTCCTTATTCCTTTCAGATAGCCGAGATCGTTTGGATTTTGGGTGCTGGATTACATCTGATTGCCTTATTGGCTGTTGTTAATGCATGGGTTCATCGTGAAAGTTTGCAGGCGGCTCATGCGTGCCCAGTTTGGTTTATTCCGGCAGTCGGTAATGTGGTGATTCCTTTGGCTGGCGTGAAATTAGGTTATTTTGAAATCTCATGGTTCTTCTTTGGCGTTGGGCTGATCTTTTGGCTTGTGCTCTTGTCTTTGGTCATGCACCGCTTGATGTTTGTTCAACCACCTTTGCCTGATCGCCTCAAGCCCACGATGGCAATATTTTTAGCCCCGCCAACGGTTGCCTTCTCATCATGGCTTTTGCTAACGCAAAGAACGGTTGAAGAGGGTCTTGATCCTTTTGCGCATATCTTGATTGCAATTGGATTTTTCTTTGCTATCTTTTTGATCACTCAATTTAAAAAGTTTGCGCAACTACCTTTCTTCATGTCTTGGTGGGCTTATTCATTCCCATCAGCATCATTCACTGTTGCGGCATTTAACTATGCTTTATTTGTGCCAGCCGCCATATATGTTGCTTATATCGCTCTGATTTTTACAACAATTTTGATTGTCGGCTTATTCATCAAAACTTTAATGGCCATCCACATGAAAGATCCTCATTGGGTTGATTGAGTATTTCCCACATTCTCATTGTTGAGAATGATTCTCATGTAAGATAGTGCTGTAGTTCACTCATTTCGCACAAGCCAGCGGTTCATCTCCCCTTAGCAAGCCAGTGCCTATTTTTATAGGAGGGCTTATGTGCAGTACGTTTCACGATATTCGTAAAAGCTTTGCTTCGTTAAGAGTTGAAAAGAATCACCGGCATCGAGAGATTGCGTCACTTCTAAATGTCACCGAGGTTGAATTATTAGACTCGCATGTGGGCGTGACAAAATTAGAATCAATTAAATCATTTCCCAATCTGGCCAGAGCCATCAGGCTAAAGCCATCATGGCCAAGCATCATCCAAGACTCTCAGGGTTTTGGCGAGGTCATGAGTCTGACAAAAAATGCTCACGCAGTTCATGAGAATTTGGCCTTTTATAAACACACATCATCCAGTGATGGTACTGGGATGGTTCTATCTGAAGAATTAACGATGCGTTTGATGTATGAGAGGTGGGAGCATGGTTATCTCTTTGAGGAGTGCAAATCTACTGTTGTACAACGTAGCATTCAATTTTTTGATGAGTTTGGAACTTCAATCCATAAGATTTTTCTCATGCCGCACAGTCATCATTGGTTCTTTGATGAGCTTGCCAAAAGATGGGCAGATTCAAATCAGGAGCCGGGGATCATTGTTCATCAAAAATTAGCACATGATCAACAAATCAATCAGGGTGCCTTGGCATCAATCATTGAAGAACGTCACGCCAATCAAAAAGAGAGTATTAATCTTGATGTGGTGCAATCCTTATTGCGCTCATCTGTAGAGCTCAAGTTGCCCTTGATCATTACTGTGCAAAATGATGGGGCAAATCAATCCCATGACGGAATACTTGGTGAGATTCGAGATCACAATAATTGGCTGCATTTAATCAACGAGCAATTTAATTGTCATTTGCAATTGGCGCAGATGCCTAAAATTTGTATCAATCATCAGGAAAGTCCATATTCAATAGAGATGATGAACGAAGAAGGTTTTCTTTTGGCTTCGATTGCCGTGTCTACAAAAGCCACTCCAGCAGATAGACAGGCATGGGAAGATCTGCTGGATAAGATCAAGATAAGGGAAATGAGTCTTTTGGAATAAATCAGCACCTTTTTTTTAAAAGGAATAAAATAGTGTTACTGATATGCGTATATCGGGGCCGACATGGTTTCGACGTGGATTGCAAAGCATTGAGGGCATACCGAGGACCCGTCATCTCGTAAAACAATGGGAATGCAACAACTGCAAACGACGAACGTTTCGCACTAGCCGCTTAATTGCGGTTGCCCCTGAACTGATTCTCTCTTGGGTCAGCTAACGCAAGTTAGATCAGGGTCATTTACAAGAGATAAGGTTACATAATGTCACGATGTGTAACTCGAAAATTTAGTGAATCGCTGATTG
>JBEIOY010000083.1:0-6337 GCA_040377355.1 Burkholderiaceae bacterium
CCCGCTGCCTGGTTTACCTGTGGTGCGTGATTTGATCGTTGACATGACTCAGTTCTTCAAGCAATACCACTCAATCCGCCCTTATTTGGTGAACGACATGCCGCCTCCTGAGAAGGAGCGTTTACAAAGCCCAGAAGAGCGTGAAGAGTTAGATGGTTTGTATGAGTGCATCTTGTGCGCTTCATGCTCAACCGCTTGTCCATCCTTCTGGTGGAACCCTGATAAGTTTGTGGGCCCAGCTGGTTTGTTACAAGCTTACCGCTTCATTGCTGATAGTCGTGATCAAGTGACATCTGAGCGTTTGGATAACTTAGAAGATCCATACCGTTTGTTCCGTTGCCACACCATCATGAACTGTGTGGATGTTTGCCCTAAAGGATTGAACCCAACAAAAGCGATTGGTAAGATCAAAGAGTTAATGGTTCGACGAGCTGTTTAATGCCGATACCATCTGAAACCTTGTCGCTCTTGCGTTGGCGTGCGCGACGAGGTTTGCTAGAGAATGATTTGATGTTAGAGCGTTTTTTCGAGCTCTTTCATGATCGAATTGAAGAGAGTGATTTAGAGCCTCTCAATACGTTGTTAGATTTAAGTGACAATGACTTGATGGATTTGTTACTGCGTCGCAAGGAACCGGAGGGGGAACTTGCGACTGAAGGTGTGCATCGTGTCCTAGCCATGCTGCGCCCAATTAGAAATTAATCATTTCTACAAAAAGAAGTTGCTGGGAATAAAACTTGTTAGTTTGCTAAAAACAAAAACGCGTATAAGGGATTGAAATATGAACGCAACAAATGAAAAAGCCACGTTATCGTTCTCAGATGGCACCCCAGCCATTGAGCTACCAATTTATAAGGGAGTTGTGGGCCCTGACGTGATTGATATTCGCAAACTTTATGGTCAGACAGGTAAGTTCACTTATGACCCAGGTTTTATGTCCACGGCTGCATGCAATTCAAAAATCACTTATATCGATGGTGACAAAGGTGAGTTGCTTTATCGCGGTTACCAAATTCAAGACTTGGCCACCAACTGTGATTTCTTGGAGACTTGCTATTTATTGATAAAGGGCGAATTGCCCAACGCAGCTCAAAAGAAAAACTTTGATTATGTGGTCATGCACCACACCATGGTGCACGAGCAAATGCAATTCTTCTTGCGCGGCTTCCGCCGAGATGCTCACCCAATGGCCGTATTGACTGGCTTGGTGGGTGGTATGGCGGCTTTCTATCATGATGGTTTGGATATCAATGATCCGCGCCAAAGAGAAGTATCGCAATTTCGTTTGATTGCAAAAATGCCAACCTTGGTTGCGATGGCTTACAAGTATTCAATTGGTCAACCAATGGTTTACCCAAAGAATAATCTTTCATACACAGCTAACTTCATGCAAATGATGTTCTCAACTCCCTGCGAAGAGTACAAGATCAACGATGTCTTGGTCAGGGCCTTGGATCGTATTTTCATTTTGCATGCTGATCACGAACAAAATGCTTCAACCTCAACCGTTCGTTTGGCTGGCTCCTCAGGCGCCAACCCATTTGCTGCGATTGCTGCTGGTGTGGCCTGCTTATGGGGTCCTGCTCACGGCGGAGCTAATGAGGCTTGCTTGCAGATGTTGGAAGAAATTCAAGCCAATGGTGGTGTTGAGAAGATTGATGACTTCATTGCTAAAGTTAAAGACAAGAACTCTGGCGTTCGTTTGATGGGCTTTGGTCACCGCGTTTACAAAAACTTTGACCCGCGCGCTAAGTTGATGCGTGAGACATGTCATGAAGTATTAAAAGAACTTGGTTTGGAAAACGATCCATTGTTCAAGTTGGCGATGACACTTGAGAAGATTGCTTTGGAAGACGAGTACTTTGTGAGTCGCAAGTTATATCCAAACGTTGACTTCTACTCAGGCATTGTGCAGCGTGCACTAGGTATTCCAACGGAAATGTTCACTTGTATCTTTGCTCTTGCACGCACAGTCGGTTGGATTTCACAGTGGGAAGAAATGATCACTGATCCAGAATATAAGATTGGTCGCCCACGTCAGCTGTTTGTTGGTAGTCCAACACGCACTGTTCAACCAATCGCAAAGCGTTAATTAGGAAAATTCATGGCTCGTACTTTGTATGACAAGTTGTGGGATGACCATGTTGTTCATATGGAAGAGGATGGCACAACTGTCCTCTACATTGATCGACAGTTATTGCATGAAGTGACCAGCCCTCAAGCCTTTGAGGGTTTGTCTTTAGCGCAGCGCCCAGTTTGGAGAAATTCAGCGAACTTGGCGGTGTCCGATCACAACGTTCCTACAACCGATCGTTCAGAGGGCATCAAAGATCCGATATCACGTTTACAAATCGATACTCTGGATAAAAACTGTGACTCATTTGGTATCACCCAATACAAAATGCACGATAAGCGTCAAGGTATCGTGCATGTGATTGGACCAGAGCAGGGCGCTACATTGCCTGGCATGACGGTGGTTTGTGGAGATTCTCATACAAGCACACACGGCGCTTTCGGCGCATTGGCGTTTGGTATCGGCACATCAGAAGTTGAGCACGTTTTGGCCACTCAAACTTTGCTGATGAAGAAAAGCAAAAACATGTTGGTGCGAGTCGAGGGTCAATTGCCTTTGGGTTGCTCTGCTAAAGATATCGTTTTAGCCATTATTGGCAAGATTGGTACCGCGGGCGGTACTGGTTACACGATTGAGTTTGCTGGTACGACGATTCGAGCTTTGTCTATGGAAGGTCGCATGACCATCTGCAACATGGCCATTGAAGCGGGTGCTCGTGCTGGCATTATGGGTGTTGACGAAACCACCATCAACTATGTCAAAGGCCGTCCTTACGCCCCAACAGAAGGCGAGGCTTGGCGTCAAGCATTGCAATATTGGAGAAAGTTACACACCGATGAAGGCGCTGAATTTGACCGTGTAGTTGAATTGCGCGCAGAAGAGATCAAACCTCAAGTGACTTGGGGTACTTCACCAGAAATGGTTTTATCGATTGAAGACAAAGTACCTGATCCTGAAAAAGAAAAAGATCCGGTCAAGCGTGAAGCAATGGAGAGGGCCCTCAGCTACATGGGTCTAACACCCAATACGGCAATCGAAGCCATCATGGTGGATAAAGTATTCATTGGCTCTTGCACCAACAGCCGCATTGAAGATATTCGCGCTGCTGCAAGGGTCGTTGAGCGCATTGCCAAAAAAGTATCGCCTACTGTGAAGTTGGCCATGGTGGTTCCTGGTTCTGGTTTGGTAAAAGAGCAAGCTGAGCGCGAAGGTTTGGATCGCGTGTTCAAAGCCGCTGGTTTTGAGTGGCGAGAACCTGGTTGCTCGATGTGCTTGGCCATGAACGCTGACCGCTTAGAGCCAGGTGAGCGTTGCGCTTCAACATCGAACCGTAATTTTGAGGGACGTCAAGGTAATGGCGGAAGAACGCATTTGGTCAGTCCTGCAATGGCTGCTGCTGCAGCTCTAGAAGGTCACTTTGTTGATGTTCGTAAAATAGCCTAAATTTCGGAGACGATAAATATGAGAACTTTAAAATTGGTACTTGCTTGTTTGACGGTCACTTCATTGATGGCTTGCAATACGATTTCTGGTATTGGTCAAGATCTTCAAAATCTAGGAACCGCGGTTGATAAAAACAGTTCTAAAAAATCTGATTCTGCCAATGAGGCTCCAAACTCTGGCGTGGTCGTTACACCGGTTAAATAATGAATAAGTTCACAGTACATCAAGGCTTGGTTGTTCCGCTCGATCGCGAGAACGTTGATACCGATGCCATCATTCCAAAGCAGTTTTTGAAGTCAATCAAAAGAACTGGCTTTGGACAAAACTTGTTTGATGAATGGCGTTACTTAGACCATGGTGAACCGGGGCAAGATTGCACCAACCGTCCAATCAACCCTGAATTTGTTTTAAACCAATCTCGCTATAAAGGTGCGAGCATCCTTTTGGCTCGCCAAAACTTTGGTTGCGGCAGTTCTCGTGAGCATGCTCCTTGGGCTCTGGAGCAATATGGTTTTAGAGCGGTGATTGCCCCAAGCTTTGCGGATATCTTTTTTAACAACTGTTACAAAAATGGTTTGTTACCAATTGTTCTATCTGCACAGCAAGTGGATCACTTGTTCAATGAAACAGCAGCATTCAATGGTTACCAGTTGACCATTGATTTAGAAAAGCAACAGGTCATTGCGCCTGATGGCCGCACATATGATTTTGAGATTGCGGCATTTAGAAAATATTGCATGGTCAATGGTTTAGACGATATTGGTTTGACTTTACGACACGCGGACAAAATCAAGACTTATGAGTCTGAAAGAGTTTTGCGCATGCCTTGGTTAGCGACAAAGCTTCCTTAATTTTTCCTGTTTAAAGGTTTGACATGAAGATTGCAATATTGCCAGGTGATGGCATTGGTCCTGAAATCATTGCAGAAGCAGTGAAGGTTTTAAATGCCTTGGGTGAAACTTTTGAAATGGAAACCGCTTCAGTGGGCGGGGCTGGCTATGAAGCCAAAGGCCATCCTTTGCCAGAAGACACCTTGAAATTAGCCAAAGAAGCCGATGCTATTTTGTTTGGTGCAGTGGGTGACTGGAAATACGACACTTTGGCCCGTGAATTACGTCCAGAGCAAGCGATTCTTGGTTTACGCAAACATCTCAGTTTGTTTGCCAACTTAAGACCGGCGATTTGTTATCCAGAGTTGACTGAAGCATCTAGCTTAAAACCAGAAATCATTGCTGGTTTGAACATCTTGATCGTGCGTGAGTTGAACGGCGATATTTACTTTGGTGCACCAAAGGGCATTCGCACAGCCACAGATGGTTTATTCCCCGGCGCGCGCGAAGGCTTTGACACCATGCGTTACTCAGAGCCTGAAGTAGAGCGCATTGCTCATGTGGCATTTCAAGCAGCGCAAAAACGTCATAAACGCCTGTGCAGTGTAGATAAATCCAATGTGCTTGAGACTTCACAATTGTGGAGAGAGGTCATGACACGCATTGCTAAAGAATATCCTGACGTTGAACTCAGTCACATGTATGTCGACAACGCAGCCATGCAACTTGTGAAAGCTCCAAAAGCATTTGATGTAGTGGTGACTGGTAACTTATTTGGCGATATCTTGTCTGATGAAGCATCCATGTTGACCGGTTCAATCGGTATGTTGCCATCTGCTTCATTGGATAAAAATAATAAAGGCCTTTATGAGCCGAGTCATGGTTCAGCACCTGACATTGCGGGCAAAGGCATTGCCAATCCTTTGGCGACCATCTTGTCTGCGGCCATGATGTTGCGTTATTCATTGGGTAAAGCTGAGCAGGCTGATCGTATTGAGGCGGCTGTGCAAAAAGTTTTGGCTCAGGGATATCGAACGGGCGATATTAAAACGGCCGGCTGTCAATTGGTGGGCACAAAGGAAATGGGCGAAGCAGTTCTAAAAGCTCTGTAAGATAGATACCCCAAGGTTGATTAACAAAATTTTTTAAAAATATAGGTGTGGTGATGGCAACTCCATTGGTTGGATTAGTAGGTTGGCGCGGTATGGTGGGCAGTGTCTTGATGCAGCGCATGCAAGACGAAGGCGATTTCGCATTCATTGAGCCAGTCTTTTTTAGTACGAGCAACGCTGGTGGTCCAGCGCCTGCAATGGCTAAAAATGAGAAAAAACTTTACTCAGCTGATGATATTGATGCATTGAAGCGTTGCGAAATCATCATCACCTGCCAAGGTGGCGATTACACCAAAGAGGTTTACCCAAAAATTCGTGCATCTGGTTGGAAAGGCCATTGGATTGATGCGGCCAGTTCATTGCGCATGGTTGATGAGTCTGTGATCGTTTTGGATCCAGTGAATCGTCCGGTGATTGATTCGGCTATCAGTAAAGGCGGCAATCTATGGGTGGGCGGTAACTGCACCGTGAGTTTGATGTTGATGGCGATGGGTGGTTTATTCCGTGAGGGTGCCGTTGAGTGGGTGAGCGCCATGACTTATCAAGCAGCTTCTGGAGCGGGCGCTCAGAATATGCGTGAGTTGTTATTGCAGATGGGTGCTTTGCACGATGCAGTTAAAACAGAGTTGGCTGATCCTGCGTCTGCTATTTTGGACATTGATCGCAAAGTTGCTGAAACCATGCGTTCAGCCAATTTCCCGAAAAAGAATTTCCGTAACACTGCTTTGGCAGGGAGCTTGATTCCGTGGATTGATGTGCCTGTAGAGCATGGTCAAACCAAAGAAGAATGGAAGGGCGGTTCTGAGTGCAACAAGATTCTTGGTAACCCACCATTCAGAGCAGCAGGCAGCATTCCAATTGATGGCTTGTGTGTGCGC
>JBEIOY010000093.1:0-5859 GCA_040377355.1 Burkholderiaceae bacterium
CACCGTTAACCAGTGACGATATTTGTCGCTCTTACCGGCTACAGCATCAAAGAATATTTGCTGAACTTTTGTTGTGATTGGACCGCGTTTGCCGTCACCAATGATGCGATCATCCAATTCACGAATAGGCGTTACTTCGGCAGCTGTGCCGGTGAAGAAAGCTTCATCGCAGCAATACATCTCATCACGTGTGATGCGCTTTTCTTTAACTTCAATACCAAGATCTTTTGCAATTGTAAAAATAGCATCACGAGTGATGCCATCTAAACAAGAGGCCAAGTCAGGCGTGTAAATAATGCCATCTCTAACGATGAAAACGTTTTCGCCAGAGCCTTCTGATACATAGCCATCAGTATCTAAAAGAAGTGCTTCGTCGTAACCCTGAGCAGTCACTTCTTGGTTGGCAAGGATTGAGTTAATGTAGTAACCAGAAGCTTTGGCTCTCACCAAAGAAACGTTCACGTGATGTCTTGCGAATGAAGAGGTTTTTACACGAATACCTTTGTTTAAACCATCTTCACCCAGGTATGCACCCCATTCCCAAGCAGCAATTGCAGCGTGAATCGAGTTGCTTCTTGCAGAAATACCTAGTTTTTCAGATCCAATCCAAACAATTGGGCGAATGTAGCAAGACGCTAATTTGTTATCTTTGACAACCTCGACGATTGCTTTGGCAATTTGCTCTTCTGTGTAGTTCATCTTCATCTGGAAGATTTTTGCTGAATTGAACAAGCGTCGAGTGTGCTCTTTCAAGCGGAAGATGGCTGGACCAGCATCCGTCTTATAGGCTCTGATGCCTTCGAAAACGCCCATGCCGTAATGAAGTGTGTGTGTTAATACATGGATATTTGCATCTCTCCAAGGGACCATCTTGCCGTCCATCCAAATAAAGCCATCACGATTTGCCATTGACATGGGTTGTTTCCTAAATTCTGAGAAAAATGGGTTGAAGCCCTTATTGTAAAACAGCCACCGATAGATGGCTATGCCCCTTTAAATGATGCTTACTTATAATATTTGTTTAATACAGGGAAAAATGATGTTAGGTTGGTCCGCTGAGCAAATGAAAACCATGCGCGATGGAAGTAAAACCATGTCAAAAGCTGGTTTTGCGATCTTTACTTGGGCGTTGGTGACTGGCATGGCCATGGCTGAATCAAGCTTGAGCACATCCCAGGCCATTGGAATGTCTTTCTTGGTTTATGCAGCCTCTGCCCAATTAGCTGCTTTGCCTTTAATTGCTGGTGATTTCCCGTTGTGGACAATTTTTGTCACAGCCATCATTGTGAACTTGAGATTCGTCGTTTTCAGTGCCGGTATTCAGCCCTATTTCAAAAATAGAAGTTTTTGGAAAAGATCGGTGTTGGGCTACTTGAACGGCGATTTGAATTTTGCGTTGTTCATGTCTAGGTTCCCAAAATACCAAAAAGACCCATCTCATTTACCGTTTTTCTTGGGCATGTCTTTGACCAATTGGTCCATTTGGCAAATCGGATCTTTGGCGGGTATTTTTCTTGCTGGAGCAGTCCCGGACTCTTGGGGGTTGGGCTTTGCCGGAACATTGGCGTTGATAGCCATCTTATTGCCGATGCTAGATCAATTATCAGCGCGGCTCGCAGCCTTATCTGCTTTATTGGTGGCATTGCTGGCCGATGGTTTGCCTTATAAGCTCAGCATTGTTTTAGCGGTCATCGTGGCTATTTTGGTTGGAATCATGTGTGATCGCTTTACCAAAAAAGAAAGGGGCGCGATTTGAGCTCTTTTGAAATTTGGGGTGTGATCCTTGGTTTGACTGTGGTCACGTTCATCACCAGGGGCTTTTTTCTTTTGATTGGCGAACGCATAGAGCTTTCAGAAACACTACAAAATGCTCTCAGGTATGCGCCTGCAGCGGCTTTGATAACAATCATTGCTCCAGAGATGTTTTTTACTCAAGCTTCAAGTGATGTAGAGATCAATTCACCCTATTTTTGGGGTGGAATCTGCTCAATCATTGCTTTTTGGCTCTCAAAAAGCATGCTTTTAACGATTATTCTGGGGATGTTAGCCTTCACGATCATTCGGCTTGTTTTGGCTTAAAAAAGACTCAGGATTGACCGTAAAAAGGTAAAATCTTACTTCCTTGTCTTTTGTTGAAAATTCGCTATGCCAGGCATCTCAAAACTTCAATTTAATCGCCTTTCTACCTTGGCCGCCAATGGCCAACTAAAAGGTAAGCGGGTGTTCATCAGGGCTGATTTGAATGTTCCGCAAGACGATGCAGGCAATATCACTGAAGACACTCGGATCAGAGCATCTATTCCAGCCATCAAGTTGGCTTTAGATGCTGGCGCTGCTGTGATGGTGACATCTCACTTGGGCCGCCCAACTGAAGGTGAATTCAAAGCTGAAGATACTTTGGCGCCAGTTGCAGACAGAATTGCAGAATTGATGGGGCGCAAAGTTCCATTGATCAGTCATTGGGTAGAAGGCGGTTTTGAAATAGAGCCGGGTGATTTGGTGCTTTTAGAAAATTGCCGTCTTAACAAAGGCGAAAAGAAAAATAATGATGAGTTGGCTCAAAAAATGGCCAGCTTGTGTGATGTTTACGTTAATGACGCATTCGGTACGGCACATCGAGCTGAGGCCACCACTCATGGCATGGCTAAATTTGCACCAGTTGCATGTGCGGGCCCTTTGATGGCAGCTGAACTAGATGCTTTGGGTAAAGCATTGACTGATCCAAAGCGCCCATTGGTAGCGATTGTTGCAGGATCAAAAGTTTCAACAAAATTAACAATTCTTAAATCGTTGGCAGAAAAAGTTGATCAATTAATTGTTGGTGGCGGTATTGCCAATACTTTCATGTTGGCGGCTGGTTTACCGATTGGCAGATCTCTGGCAGAGCCGGATTTGATCAACGAGGCAAAAGCCATTATTGATTTGATGGCCAAGCGTGGTGCGAGCGTACCTATTCCGGTGGATGTGGTGGTTGCTAATGAATTATCACCTTTGGCGCGCGCCAACAGAGTGGCTTCAAGCGACGTTCAGCCTGATGACATGATTTTGGATGTGGGTCCAAAAACATCGGCTGAGTTAACAAGCATCATTGCGCATGCAGGAACCATTGTTTGGAACGGCCCGATCGGTGTTTTTGAGATTGATCAGTTTGGCGGCGGCACAAAAATGTTGGCTGCAGCGATTGCTCACTCACCAGCATTCTCAATCGCAGGTGGTGGCGATACTTTGGCAGCGATTGCGAAGTACGGTATTGAAAAACAAGTTGACTACATTTCTACTGGCGGCGGTGCTTTCTTGGAGTTTTTAGAAGGTAAAACCTTGCCAGCCTTTGCCATCTTGTCAGAAAGAGCGGATAAATAATGCGTGCAACAAAAATTGTTGCGACCCTGGGTCCAGCATCAAGCAGCGCTGAAATTCTAAAAAAACTAATTGAAGCGGGCGTTGATGTTGTCCGCTTGAATTTCTCACACGGTACTGCCGCAGACCATCAAGCCAGAGCTCAACTCGTTAGGGATGTTTCTAAAGCTGCTGGTCGTGAAGTTGCGATCATGGCAGATCTTCAGGGCCCAAAAATCAGAGTCGGCAAATTTGAAAATAACAAAATTATTTTAAAGGCTGGCGAAAAGTTCACTTTGGATGCCAACTGCACTTTGGGCGATCAAACTAAAGTAGGTCTTGATTACAAAAATTTACCCAATGATGTGAGGGTTGGCGATAAGTTATTGCTCAATGATGGTTTATTGGTGATTCGAGTGGAGGGTGTTGAGGGCTCATGCATCCACACAATCGTTGAATTGGGTGGCGAGCTTTCAAATAACAAAGGCATCAATCGTGCAGGCGGTGGTTTGACTGCGCCCGCATTGACCGACAAAGACAAAGAAGATTTAAAAACGGCAGTGGCATTGGGTGCCGATTACATTGCGATCAGTTTTCCTAAAAATGCTGAGGATATGAAAATTGCTCGTGGCCTAGCCGACGCCGCCAGCAAAGAGTTTGGTCATAAAGCAAAACTGATTGCCAAAATTGAGCGTGCTGAAGCTGTGATGCCTGGCGTTTTAGAGGAAATTCTGGAAGTCAGTGATGGCATCATGGTTGCTCGCGGTGACTTGGCAGTTGAAGTTGGTAATGCGAGTGTTCCGGCGCTGCAAAAACGAATGATTCGTTTGGCTCGCGAAGCAAACAAGGTCGTGATTACCGCCACTCAAATGATGGAATCAATGATTCAAAATCCAGTACCCACAAGAGCAGAAGTCAGCGATGTGGCCAATGCTGTTTTGGATGGCACGGATGCCGTGATGCTTTCTGCTGAAACTGCATCAGGTCAGTACCCAATTGAAACAGTTTTACAGATGGCGGCTATTTGCTTGGAAGCTGAGAAAACGGAAGTTCATCACTTAGATGCGGACTTCTTTGATCAAAAATTCACGCGCATAGATCAATCAATTGCTTTTGGAGCTTTGTTCACTGCTTATCACTTAGGTGTGAAAGCAATTGCTGCTTTAACTGATTCTGGTTCTACAGCTTTATGGATGAGTCGACACAAGATTCAGGTACCTATTTTTGCCATGACCACCAAGTTGGCGAGTCAAAGAGCCATGACGCTTTATAGAAATGTGCACCCTTTGCATTTGGATACCAGTAATGACAGGGACACCGCTTTAGAACAGGCAGAGGTAAGAATTAAGAAATTGGGTGTTGTTGCCGCTGGCGATGCAATTGTTTTGACTGTGGGCGAGCCAATGGGACAAGTTGGCGGAACGAACACACTCAAAATTGTGAATGTTAAATAAATTTTAATTTAAGGAAATAGTCATGGCTCTTGTATCTTTGCGCCAATTATTGGACCACGCTGCTGAGAATGCTTATGGATTACCAGCATTCAATGTGAATAATCTTGAACAGGTGCAAGCCATCATGGCAGCTGCCGATGAAGTCAATGCACCAGTCATCATGCAAGCTTCTGCTGGTGCTCGTAAATATGCCGGAGAAGCATTTTTACGTCACTTGATTGATGCGGCTGTTGAGGCATACCCGCACATTCCAGTGGTGATGCACCAAGACCACGGTCAAAGCCCAGCTGTCTGTATGGCGGCGATTCGCTCAGGCTTTACGTCTGTGATGATGGATGGTTCTTTGATGGCTGATGGTAAGTCAGTTGCCTCATATGAATACAACGTTGCTGTGTCTCAAGAGGTTGTGAAGTTTGCCCATTCGATTGGCGTGACTGTTGAAGCTGAGTTAGGTGTTTTAGGTTCTTTGGAAACCATGATGGGTGATAAAGAAGATGGTCACGGAGCTGAAGGTGCAATGACTCGCGAACAATTATTGACCGATGTTGAGCAGGCCGCTGATTTTGTGAAGCAAACGCAATGTGACGCATTGGCAATTGCGATTGGCACTAGCCACGGAGCTTATAAATTCACTAAAAAACCTACGGGTGACATTTTGGCGATTGAACGCATCAAAGAAATCAATCGACGCATTCCAAACACTCACCTTGTGATGCACGGTTCATCCAGCGTACCGCAAGAGTTGCTTGCAATCATTCGTGAGTTTGGTGGCGATATGAAGGAAACCTATGGTGTGCCTGTTGAAGAGATTCAGCAGGGCATCAAGCACGGTGTTCGAAAAATCAATATCGATACAGACATTCGTTTGGCGATGACTGCTGCGATTCGTAAATATTTATTTGAAAATCCAGGTAAGTTTGATCCGCGGGATTATTTAAAGCCTGCACGTGAAGCTGCCAAAGAGATTTGTAAAGCACGCTATTTGGCGTTTGGTTGTGAAGGCCAGGCTGGCAAGATCAAATCAATTCCTTTGGAGCAAATGGCTGAACGTTACAAAAGTGGCCAGTTA
>JBEIOY010000054.1:0-8046 GCA_040377355.1 Burkholderiaceae bacterium
CAATATCCTGAGCCATACGCATCTGAACCCATACTTCAAGATCATACATCTTAGCCAAATCTAAACCACGCCCACCACCTTGGTAGGCAAAACTAGCATCTGTGAAACGATCACAAATCACTATCTTGCCTGCCGCCAAGGCTGGCTCAATCACAGTGGCCAAATGCTCTCTTCTGGCTGCAAACATCAACAAGGCCTCAGTTTCCAGGTGCATAGGATGATGGAGAAGAATCTCACGCAATTTTTCACCCAAGGCAGTGCCGCCCGGCTCACGGGTCAGAACAATCTCATACTTGGGGTATTTTTTACCCAACTCCTCAGAAAATGCCTGAATATGAGTGCTTTTACCAGCCCCATCAATACCTTCAAAGGTGATGAATAAGCCTGGCGCATTGTTGGATTGAGTGAATAGAGACATGGGTAAATATAGGTTTACTGGGCGATTACTTTTTTAACTGATATTTTCTAACAGCTTCATTATGCGCTACCAGGGTCTCTGAAAAAGCGCTTCTGCCATCTCCTTTAGCAACAAAATAAATGGCTTTTGAGCTGCTTGGCTGTACAGCTGCCAATAAAGAATTCTTGCCCGGTATGGCAATCGGTGTGGGCGGCAAACCATAGCGCGTATAAGTATTGTAGGGTCCGTCTTGCAACAGGTCTTTTTTTCTCAGGTTGCCATCAAACGAGGAGCCTAAGCCATAAATAATGGTGGGATCTGTTTGAAGCTTCATGCCTATTTTCATGCGATTATTAAAAACGGCCGAGACCAAACCTCGATCATCCGGGTGCCCCGTTTCCTTCTCAATGATGGAGGCCAACTTCAAGAGCTCATAAGGCGATTTAATGGGTGAACCCTCTTGGCGCTTGCTCCATGCATCATTCAAATGGTTTTGCATGGCTCGGTATGCTTTTTGATAGATCATCACGTCTGAGTCGCCCGGCTCATAAATGTATGTGTCTGGAAAGAACAAACCTTCAGGATGGGCCTCTTTGGCCTCTAACTTACCGAGTAACTGTTTGCTAGACCAAGATTTGGCCTCTTTTTTTAACTCAAGCTGGGCATCAATTGCTGCCTTGAATTGCGCAAAGGTCCAGCCCTCGACCAAAGTCACGCTGAGCTTGACGCTGTCCCCTCGGGCCATTTGAGATAAGACAGAGGCTAAACTGGCTCCCCTGGGGAAGTCGTAAACGCCAGCCTTCAAATTCTTTGCTAAGAAAAATGACCTGGCCACTAATTGAACGCGCCAAACAGCTACATCAAGGCCTTGAGCGGCCATTTGATTAGCAACGCTGGTGACATTCGATTTTGGATTAATCTTTACCCTGAGCACGTTCAGAGCATTGCCTTGAGATGCAGCTGATGGATCTTTGGGAACCGCTGGAGCGATGAATGCCACATAAGCAATGAACAGCGCAATGACCAATCCAGCTATCAGGGTTAGCTTGAGTAAAAACTTAATAAAATTAGGTATATAAACAAAGTTCATAGGGCACTATGATAAAAGCTTATTGATAAACGTAAACAAAAAACCAGAATATGCCGCAAACAAGCAACAATAACTTGAATACCTGCTTCACCCCCCTCAAAGACTGGTCTTGTATCAGTGTGGTTGGTGCGGACGCTGTTGATTTTCTACAAAACCAACTGACCAACAGCGTGAAGTCCATCGCCAATACGCCAGTGACTTCCATTGCACTTCCCCATCAACAGAATCGTTTTGCCGGTTACTGCTCTGCCAAGGGTCGTTTGATGGCGAGTTTTTGGATCATGCGCCAAGATACCTCTGTGGGCGGCGCGAATGTTGAGGGCGCAGAATCACAGCCGGCTTTTTATTTATTCATCTCAAAAGACTTGACAGCCTCTTTGGCCAAACGCTTGAGCATGTTTGTGTTGCGCTCCAAAGTCAAAGTACTTGATTTAACAGAGTCCATTGATATTTATGGTTACGCTGCAGAATCGAATGCATCCAGTGAAGAATTCAAAAAGATGACAGCTTTGTCTGGTGTTATCACCGCTGAACTTCCAGCCGTTAGCGTCAACCAAGTGCAAACCAAACGATACCTTTTGGCGGCCCCCAAAACTCAAACCATGGGCGATGTTCATGATGCGGATCTACAAGCGTGGAGTTGGCTTGAAATCCAAAGCGCCATCCCACGAATAACCCAGGCCACCTTCGAGCAATTTGTGCCACAAATGATCAATATGGAATCTTTAAAGGGCATTGATTTTCAGAAAGGCTGCTACCCAGGCCAAGAAGTTGTGGCAAGAAGCCAATACCGCGGTACGATCAAACGTCGCTTACAGGTGGCTCATTTAAATCATCAGGCCCAGATATTGCCGGGTGCTGAAATTTTCCACAGTGAAGACCCATCACAACCCTGCGGAATGGTTGTTCTGGCAGCGCAACATCCTTTGGTCAATGGACGCACCGATGTCCAGGTGGAATGTAAATTAGAAGCACTCCAAACAGGGTCTATTCATTTAGGTTCAGCAACTGGCCCGGTTCTGAGCTTCTCTGCACTACCCTATTCTTTGATTGAGATTTAAGTTAAAGCCCCTGCATGTGTTTAGTTCTAACCTCATGGCAATCTCATCCAGACTACCCTTTAGTGGTTTTAGCGAATCGCGATGAGTTTTATGAGCGCGCCACCGATGCCATGCATTGGTGGAAAGATCATCCGCATATTTTGGCTGGGCGCGATCTCGCTGACGTCAAAGGTCAAGCGGGCACATGGATGGGCTTAAGTAAAACAGGGCGCTTTGCGGCACTTACCAATGTTAGAGCCCCGAGTGAGAAAAATCCCGACACCCCCACCCGCGGTGAAATCACCGCCAGCTTTTTAAAAAGCGGTCAAACACCCGAGCAGTTCATTCATAAAGAAGGTTCAAGCTTTAGGCGCTACAACGGTTTTAATTTTCTGGCGACTGATTTATCGCTAGAAACACCTTCTTTGGTCTGGTTCAGCAATCGAGTGCAGATGGGTGAATCGCTGCGCCCCAGAAAAACCATGAATCCTCAAGCGCTCTCACCCGGTGTTTATGGTTTATCCAATGGCATGCTGGATGCTCCTTGGCCCAAAGTGCAACATCGCGTGGGTGCCTTTGCACAATTATTAGCAATGGACACAGGGCAATTCAAACGCGCTGAAAATTATTTGCGCATCATGGAAGATATGACCCAGGCTCCTGATGAGTACTTGCCACAAACAGGTGTTTCTTATGAATGGGAAAAAGTTCTGTCTTCAGCTTTCATCAGAACTCCTAACTACGGCACGCGATCCAGTTCATTGATTCGGGTGCGCAAAGATGGTCACTTTGAAGTTATAGAAAAACGCTTTGATGCTGATAAAGAAATAGGCAATCAAGTTTTTGAGGGTCAAATAGAGAATTTTCTAAGCACCCGAGTTTAATAATCTTGATGCTCTAGGCCAGATCAATGCCTTGCACCAACTGATAGCCGTATTTATAGAGCGCCTTGATGGTCACTCCCTCAGCCCCCGCCTCTGCCATCTTTTTGCGCAAACGCACAATCTGCACCTCCAAGGTAGCTTTGGGTGTATTAGATGTATTGCTACCGACCTGCTGAAGTAGAGATTCAAAATCCAAGCGCTGCTGATCTGCATGCAGTAAGGCCAATAAAATATCCAAATCGATCTTGCTCAAGGATACCGTTTGAGTACCTTTTAAGGTGACATTCTTCTCATTCAAGATCAATTGACCGCCTAGATCCTTGTACCTCAAGATGCGCTTAGACAAACTTGATACGGCAGCTTGTAATTCAGTGATCGCAATGGGCTTAGGTAGATAGATATCGGCACCCGCCTCGTAACCTTGAATTTTGTCCATCTCCGATGATCTGGCGGTGATCATGATGATGAAGGTATCTGGATAGCTTTCTTTGATTCTCTTGGCAATGCTCAAGCCATCCTCGCCTGGAAGATTTAGATCTAGGATCAATAATTCAAAAATTGTCTTTGGTGATGCTGCATCAAGTTCATAGGCGTCACGAAATCCTTGCGCCATATGGCCATTCTCTAAAAGGGCATCTAGCAGCATTTCACGCAGCACATCGTGGTCTTCAACCACGGCGATATTTATTTTGGCAGCCATAGAATGAATTTTACCCAACCATTCTTGGGCTCGTAAGCAATTGAACCATTCAGCATCTCCGTTAATGCCTTCACCAAGTAAAGGCCCAATCCAGAACCGCTGATGTGTTGAGCATTTGAATTTCGATAAAACTTATCAAAAACCAAATCACTGGAAGGCATCCCAGCAATATTGGGCAAATTACCAATGGTCATGATCGCTTGCTCACCATTTTCTTTAAACTCAATTGTAATAATGCTTTCTTCTTTTGAATACTTCAGCGCATTTTCAATTAAATTTGTCACAATAATTTTGACCATTAATGGATCAGACTGGATCTTCAAATTCGAAGGCATGCTTAAATTAAACCGGTGCGCATGATCACCCAGTAATGATTGAATCAATTCGCCCATGTCCAATTCTGATTTTTGAATCTCATAAGACCCTTGATCCAAACGACTCATTTGCACAGAGCGATCAATGATTTGATTCAAGTCGGTAATAGCTTTATTGGCATGAGATTCATAGCGATTATTTTTTAAGCCTGAGTCAATCGCTAATTTGATCACTGCCAGTGGAGTTTTTAATTCATGAGATAGCATTGCCATGAATTTAGACTGTCGTTCATTTTCAGAACGTTGAAAAGCAATTTCTTGATCGGAAACCAAGGCAGTCTTTTCAAGTTCAAGTAATTGTTTTTCTTGATAGCGTAAATCTGATAACAATAAGATAAACATCAAAATCGAGAACACAAACCCATTCAAAAGACTAGCGTAAAGACTGACTGCAACTCCGTCAATCAAACCCAATGGTGGGGCCACTGCAAATAAAATACTCCCCACCAGGGCAGAGTAAACGAAAGCAATGGAATATTTATTGGGCACCTTTGGTTTTTTGATAAAAATAAATAAAGCTACATAAGCAAATATCAAGGTAGCTGGCATCATTAATAACAAAGATAAAGACAAGGCCATCTGACGATCATGGAAAAGATAGACAGCGTACAAGCATAAATAAAGCAATGTCACTAAATTAAACGTCCAGTTAATGACGCGATTATTAAACAAGTTCTTGAGTAGGCTGCGGTGGAATAAAACGCCAGTGAAAATATGACTGATCACAAAAAGACCGAATAATAAGTCCATCAACAAAGGGTAGTCAGGCAAAATAAAGCGCGGCATATACCCCGTGAACGCACTGACGTAAAGTAATTCAAAAAATTCAAACAAAGCAAATAGGCGCCAATGGGTTTGCTTACTCAACCAGCCAATCGTGGTTGAAATTACCATCAAAATAATCAATGCCCCAAAATAAATACCTAGCAAGGTATCGCGACGACCTTCTAGTTGCGAGAAATGATGCTTTGTCACAACCTCCAAGCTCATCAAGCTAGTGCTCGTGGTTTGAAGTCTTAAATAAATCACATCCTCTGCTCGAGGATTTAGATTAAAACTCAGCGCGGTGTTTTGATTGTCTCGATTTGCAAAAAGATAGCGGTCGCCCGTGGCCGAACTCACCCACTGCTGTCCCACCCGTTGATACAAAGTTACTTCATCCAAATAAGTCGGCAAAATTCGCAAGATCAAATCTTCTTTTGCCACCTTCTGATAAGAAACCTTGATCCAAATGGGGTGCTTAGAATATCCTTTTGCCAATAAATGCTCAAACGGTTCAAAAGGTGATTGCGTGACTTGCTCTATCGTTGCTTGACCTGAGCGATCAATCCAATGAGCTTGACTCTGAATTAAATCAAGGTCCTTTGCATTGACAGTCCATGAGTGGCAACTGATGAGGCCAAAACATACCGAGGCGATAAGTTTGCTCAAACGCATTATTTTTCTTCTCGACCTTCTCGATCATTGCGTTTAGAGGGCAATTCTTTGAAATACTTAAAGGTCGCACTGCCCATACAACAAATACGATCACGTTCATCAAATAGCTTGGCTTCTACAAATGCCATGGTTGGGCTTGCGTGAACTGTCTTTGCGGCAACTCTGATAATGCCCTGAGCTGCTTGCATGAAATTAGCCTTCAATTCAATGGTAACCACGCCACGACCCGCTTCATCTGCAGCCCTAGCGGCAACAGCCATACCCACATCCAGCAAAGTCAATAAAACGCCCCCATGGGCAACTTCCCAGCTGTTGTTGTGCTCAGGCTTAAGAGATAAGACTACTTCACCTTCACCCAATTCTGCGCGCAGACAGCGCACGCCCAATAGCTTTAAAAAGGGAACGTCGAGCTCCACACCCAGTTCTTTGAGTTGTTTTTGATTCATAGCCATATATTAATCGGGGTTATCCAGGGCTTACAGCACTTTTCTGCAAATATTTCAAAAGCTACCTAGAATGAGACCTTAGAAAAAATAATACCTATGCCCTTTCATCTACCTGTCAGCGATTCTTTAGCGCTGGTTCAAAATATCCAGCCCACCCCTATTCCAGCCCCATATTGGGTCGGTTTCTCTGAGAGTGTTGCCCAGTCTCTTGCCATACCCACCCAAGATGGTTTGCCAAAAGATCCTGCTTGGCTGCAAGTCTTGGCTGGTAACCAGGCAGTTATTGGCGAACATGCCTTTAGTCCCTATGCCACTGCCTACAGTGGTCATCAGTTTGGTGTGTGGGCGGGTCAATTGGGTGATGGTCGAGCGATTTACTTGGGGGATTTGAATGGCCAAGAACTGCAATTAAAAGGTGCTGGCAAAACAGCTTATTCAAGAATGGGTGATGGCCGAGCTGTTTTGCGCTCATCGATTCGAGAGTTTTTATGCAGTGAAGCCATGCATTCCTTGGGCGTGCCCACATCACGCGCTTTGGCGGTGGTTGGTTCTGATATGCCGGTTTTTCGTGAAACCAGAGAAACTGCAGCCGTTTGTGCACGGGTAGCTCCGAGCTTTTTACGCATTGGTCACATTGAGCATTATGGTCAGAATCACATGCATGAAGAATTACGTCTGACCCTGGATCATTTAATCAAACATCATTACCCAGAATGTGCCAATAGTCCAACGCCTTATTTGAGTCTACTCGAGCAGATTGCTTTGCGCACTGCCCGCATGGTGGCTCAATGGCAATCTCTGGGCTTTTGTCATGGAGTTCTGAACACAGACAACACCAGTTTGTTGGGCTTGACCTTGGACTATGGCCCTTTTGGCTTTTTAGATACTTTTCAGATTGATCATGTTTGCAATCATTCTGATCATGGTGGCCGCTATGCCTATCATCATCAAGCAGAAGTCTTGCACTGGAATCTATATTGTTTAGCCAGCGCAATGCTCGAGGCTTTACAAGAAGAATTGCAGTCAGCATTGGGCTTGGACCATGAGGCGTCGATTCAAAAAATCAAAGACACCCTCGATCAATACAACCGCGAGTACGCTAACCATTGGCAAAGCTTGTTTAGACAAAAGTTGGGTCTAAGTATTCAAGATACTCAAGATGTGTCATTGCTCGAAGAGCTATTACAGGGGCTGCATCACAACCAACTCGATTACACCCTGTTCTTCAGAAATCTTTCTGAGGGTCAAGAGATGCCAAAAACATTAGAGACTTGGGCAAAGAAATACCAAGATCGTTTGAGTCTTGAAAAGTATTCAGTGGATCAACGCTTAGAACAGATGTGCCGTATCAATCCCAAGTATGTTTTGCGCAACCATTTGGCACAAAATGCGATTAAATTGGCACAAAAGAAAGATTTCTCTGAAGTAGCTCGTTTATTGAAGATTCTAGAAAATCCCTATGAATCTCAAGCAGTGTCTGAAGACTACGCCATGGGTCCCCCTCCTGAATTGGCTCATTTACCTATCAGCTGCTCTTCTTAAGCCCCCATTTAATCAATTACCTAAGAAAAAATTCACACCATCACTCGTACAATGAGCCTATGAAGAAAACCGATCAAGAATACCAAGCCACCTTGAGTGATATTGAGTACCGGGTCACACGCCAAGCAGCCACAGA
>JBEIOY010000099.1:0-5395 GCA_040377355.1 Burkholderiaceae bacterium
GAACCCTCACGCCACGCCAAAGTCTCTTCTGCGCGCGCACCACCACCCTTGTATTCGTCTGCAATTTCTAACAAACGTTCCGTCGGGGTCTTGCCTTCTTTTTCAGTAAAACGGTTTAAAACAATATCCTCAACACGCTCTTTTAATTTTTTATCTAAATCAGCATAGACGCCTAATTGGCCAGCATTCACAATACCCATGTCTAAGCCAGCACGAATCGCGTGATATAAAAATACCGTGTGAATTGCTTCGCGAACAACATCGTTGCCCCTGAATGAGAAGCTCACGTTAGAAACGCCACCACTCACTTTTGCACCAGGCAAATTAGCTTTTATCCAAGCAGTTGCCTCAATAAAGTCATTGGCATAGTTATCGTGCTCATCTATACCAGTAGCAATAGCAAAAATATTGGGGTCGAAAATAATATCTTCTGGCGGAAAATCCAGCTCATTCACCAAAATCTTGTAACTTCTTTGGCAAATCTCAATTTTTCTTTGATACGTGTCAGCTTGGCCTTTTTCGTCAAAGGCCATGACCACAGTGGCTGCACCATAACGTCGAATCAATTTAGCTTGGTGCCTGAATAAGTCTTCGCCCTCTTTCATAGAAATAGAGTTAACGATGGCTTTGCCTTGAACGCATTGCAACCCTGCTTCGATGACCGACCATTTTGATGAGTCAATCATGATGGGTACTCTAGAAATATCTGGCTCCGATGCAATCAAATTTAAAAAGCGCACCATCGCCGCTTTTGAATCCAGCATCGCTTCGTCCATATTGATATCGATGATCTGCGCACCGCTCTCAACTTGCTGTCTTGCGACTGATAAAGCTTCATCGTATTGCTCATTCAAAATCATTCTTGCAAATGCTTTTGAACCTGTGACGTTGGTTCTCTCGCCCACATTCACAAAGCCCACATGTGGACTGATATTGCATGGCTCTAAACCAGATAATTTCATCGGAGGTATCTGCTTTATTGCTGACATCACACAGACTCCTTATATGCATTCCAGCGACGACTTGGTCTTTTTGCAACAGCGTCTGCAATTGCTTTGATATGCGCTGGTGTTGTTCCACAGCATCCGCCCACCAAGTTAACCAAACCATCTTTAGAGAATTCGTCTAACAATCTAGATGTCATTTCTGGTGTTTCATCAAAGCCCGTATCACTCATAGGATTTGGTAATCCTGCATTGGGGTAACAAGAAACTGCTACATCACATACTCTGGCTAATTCAGCAATGTATGGGCGCATCAGAGTTGCGCCCAAAGCGCAATTAAGTCCAAACGTTAAAGGTTTGGCATGGCGCAAGCTATTCCAAAATGCCTCAACTGTTTGACCGGATAAAATTCGCCCCGATGCATCGGTCACCGTTCCAGAAATCATGATTGGCAAGCGAATCTGCTTTTCTTCAAAAAATTCATCAATTGCAAACAAGGCTGCTTTTGCATTGAGCGTATCAAAAATTGTTTCAACTAAAAATACATCTGCGCCGCCTTCATATAAAGCTTCTACTTGCTCTTTGTATGCTTGACGTAATTGCTCAAAGGTCACATTTCTAACAGCCGGATCATTCACATCCGGAGAAATGCTGGCAGTCTTTGGAGTTGGTCCCACGGCACCTGCCACAAATCTTGGTTTGTCTGGTGTCGAAAACTCATCACAAGCTTGTTTGGCTAATTTTGCCGCCGCCAAATTCATTTCTCTGGCCAACTCAGGCATCCTGTAATCATCTTGAGCAATGGTTGTTGCGCCAAATGTATTTGTTTCAATCAAATCTGCACCAGCAGCCAAATATTGACGATGAATATCTAAAATGATTTCAGGGTGCGTGATATTCAGTAACTCGTTATTACCTTTTAAATCAATCGAATGATTTTCGAAGCGGGTTGACTCCGGTAAACCGCGGTACTGCTGCTCATTTAATTTACGTTGTTGAATCATGGTGCCCATGGCACCATCTAAGACCAAAATGCGGTCTTTTAATAATTGGGGCAAATTTGCGCCGCGGGTATAAAGCATAAATAAAACTCTTACTTGGTCACAAATGATTGCGACAAATTGATTAAACCTATATTTTATAGGTATTACCTATATTTATCTGATTACGTTAATTTTTTTAGTTGGGGGTCAAAATGCTCGGAGCCATGCCAGATTTCAATCAAAGCCTAGAAATGTTTAAAACCATGTGGGGTAATTCACCCACCCCAGGGAGTATGTCAGGTTTCGGCGCTGGCATTGGGGGCGGCGCAGGCATGCCAACCTTGGACATTGAGGAGCTAGATAAACGCATTCAGGATCTGAAAAGTGTTGAAAACTGGTTACAACTCAATATGAGTGTCTTGCGTAGCACCATTCAAGGGTTGGAAGTTCAAAGAGCCACCTTGGCGGCTTTAAAGAGCTTTAGCGCTGCAATGACCCCAGAGGCATTGGCTGAAGCTGCCAAAGCTGCCCAAAAGGCTGCCAGCCAAGCCACTCAAGCTGCCTCTGATATGGCTACCGAAATGGCTTCAGGTAACTTTACAGGCAAAAAAACCTCAAAACCCCGTCAGAGCAAACCTCGCGCTTCAACTGCCCGCGGCGCCAAAGATAATTAAGATGGGCGATGGCCTCGCCCATCGCAAAGGTCAACTGGTGCAAGTCTAAATCCCGCTTGAATAAAATCGGGACCAAATCTCTGGCACTTTGAGAAGCGTCCTTACAGGCCGACATAGCATCCGCCAAACGATCCCGATGATGAGCGTGCAATTGCTCAATTCGCACATGCAGCCCTTTAAAAGGCTTTCCATGAGATGGCAAAACCAAGGCATCCTCTGGCAATCGTTTTAAAGAAGTCAGTGAATCCAAATAAAGACCCAATGAATCTGCGTCTGGCTCTGTATCAAAAACGCTGACGTTCGTTGAAATACGCGGCAACACCATGTCGCCAGAAATCAATGTTTGTGTTTTATCGCACCACAAACAGGCATGCTCTGGTGCATGCCCATAACCCACCAACACTTGCCAATCCTGTCCACCAACTTGAATCAGCTCTTGGTCCATGATTCTTCTAAATCTTGAGGGCACTGAGGGAACCATGTTGCTGAAATAATTAGCCCTGGCTCTGATTTTTATTAAGTCCTCCTCATTGACTAGGCCATGCCGTGCGAAATGATCTGCGGCGCCGCCCCCACCAGCCACCGATCCAACCTCAGAACCCCTCGGGTCAGAAAGCCATTTTGCTAAAACATAATCTGTCATCGTCATCCATAAAGGCGCCGACCACTTTTCAGATAACCACGAAGCCAAGCCAATATGATCTGGGTGCATATGAGTCACAATGATTCTGACAATCGGTAAATTCTCTAACTCAGAATCAAAAATTTTTAGCCATGCATCCTTGCTTGCCTCATTAGATACTCCGCAATCCACCAAAGTCCATCCATCTCGGCCCTCGAAGCAATCTTTGATTAACCATAAATTAATGTGATCTAAAGCGAAAGGCAGGGGCATGCGAACCCATTTCAAGCCATCATGAATCACTTGGGTTGAGCCTGTTTGAGGTATCAGATCATCAAACGGATAAATAATTTTTTGCATATCAATCTATAAGTTTTTTAAAGCACTCTTATCAACTAGTTGTAATATTCAGCTATCAACATCCCTGGCACACCGCAAAGCTGCATTGGTGAGACACGGTGATGTTCAATAAAACCAAAAATAAGCTCATGATTACATCAAACAATCCTTATATTCTTAGCAAGCTTCTTGAGAACAATAAAGAGTGGGTTGACTCTGTCACCAAAAGCGACCCTGATTACTTTAGCAGACTTGTGCACCAGCAGGCGCCTGAGTATTTATGGATTGGCTGCTCAGACTCTCGGGTTCCTGCCAATCAAATCACGGGACTTGCGCCTGGCGAAGTGTTCGTTCATCGTAACATTGCTAACGTGGTAGTTCACACTGATCTGAATGCACTGTCAGTGATTCAGTTTGCCGTTGATCAAATCAAGGTCAAACACATCATTGTGGTGGGCCATTATGGTTGTTCAGGCGTGAAAGCTGCGCAAACAAAAACCAGGGTTGGCTTAGCCGATAACTGGATCAGGCACGTTCAAGATGTTCAAGATAAGCACGGGAAATATTTAGGACAAGTCCTGAAGGAATCAGATCAATTTGATAAATTATGCGAATTGAATGTGATTGAGCAAGTAATGAATGTCTGTCAAACTACCAGCGTTCAAGATGCTTGGGCCAAAAATCAGGAAGTCATGGTGCACGGCTGGATCTATGATTTAAAAGATGGGCGAGTGCGAGATCTTGGCATCAGCATCAAAAATGGCAATGAGTTAAATGCCCGCTACCAAACCATCCTAGAAAAAAATTATCCTAAAAGTGAATAATCCAGAACCTATCAAGCGCCCAGAATCGCCTTGTATCGATTTGTGCACCATGGATGATGAAGATCGCTATTGCTTGGGCTGTCATCGAACGCTGGATGAAATTGCCCTATGGTCAAGCCTTGATCAAGGTGAAAAAGAATCAGTTTGGCAACTCCTTGAAGAGCGCTCAAACTTAAAATCTAAATAAATCTCAATCTGTAAATAGTTTGGCCCCACCTACCAACAGTAGATGGGGCCAAACTTTTATTGCAGTGATTTAATTAAACTAAATCATTAATCGGCGTAAACGCCAGCTTTTCTGATGATTGGTGTCCACAAATCAATCTGAGCTTTCAAATGTGCTTTGTGACCTGCAGGGCTAGAATTCTTCGCATTGGGAATATTTGCGCCTAAGTCAGCCATTTTTTCTCTGTAGCTTGCGTCCTTGATGCCTGCTTGTAGAGCAGCAGCAAGCTTATCAGTTGCATCCTTAGGAGTTCCCTTTGGCGCATAAACACCGTGCCAAACGTTCACTTCAAAGTTCTTTAAGCCTTGCTCATTAAATGTTGGAATGTCTTTAAATGCAGCAATACGTTGCATAGTTGTTGCACCGTAAGCCTTCACTGAACCAGCCTTTAATTGACCTGACAAGTTTGTGGTTTGATCGCACATCAACTGAACTTGACCGCCCAACAAATCTGTCAAAGCAGGAGCTGTACCTTTGTATGGCACTGTTGTCATGTCTTGCTGAATCGTGCTCATGAACAACAATCCACATAGGTGTGAAGCTGAACCAATTCCAGCGTTTGCGTAATTAACTTTAGCTCCGTTTGCTTTGATGTAAGCCAATAATTCAGTTAAGTTTTTAGCTGGCAAATCTTTGTTAGCCACCATGACCATTGGTACATCTGCAACCATTCCAAGGTGCTCAAAATCTGTCATTGGATCGTAGCCCAAATTTTTATACAAGCCTGGGGCTGTTGACATACCAATGTGATGAATTAACACGGTATAACCATCCTTCGGTGCA
>JBEIOY010000022.1:0-13393 GCA_040377355.1 Burkholderiaceae bacterium
AACGCGGTGAACTTTGCCACCTTGAGTTGTAATAGTACTTGTGTACTTTTCAACCATGGCAGGTACTTGCTCGCTTTGGTCCGGATGGACGATAAAAACGATTTCGTAATGACGCATTATTACTCCTTATGGATAAAAGTCACCTGGGCGTCTCAACTATCTCTGTCTAGATAATTGTCCAGTGTGACAAGGTAAAAAACTACAGCCTCAGATTGTAGCAAAAATACTCTGCCAATCGTCAGTTTTGCGGGAATTTGCCTCTAAAAGTGCCAACTGGAGGGCGATTCTGGACTTGGCAGGGTTCAAATCCCTACCAGATAGCCAGTTCCAGGCGGTATCAGGCTCGGGTATTTCAGAAAATACTGCGCCAGCACCCACCCTTGAAGACCGAATGACTGCCACCCCCTTCAAAGCCGCCTGAATGAGTTGGTCAGCCAGGGCTCTATTAACGCTGCCCTGCCCCGTTCCAGCCACCACAATGCCCTGAACACCCTGAGCAACCAGCATATCGACTAATTTGCCTGATGCCCCAGCATGACTGGTGACAATTTCAACCCAAGGCCAAGATGCTTGAGCTGGCAAATGAAGATCTGCCTGCCTTTTATGAATTGGACCATCTAATTCGCGAGCATTGACCACCAAAGCGTCTAGAGCATGGGTGTGTTGTTTGGATAAATCTCTTGCCAGACAAGGTTTTCCAGCCATCACAGCCAAAATTCCGAACTGTTGAAGATTGTGGGTCTCTTTGGCCAAATACAGGGCTGACTTTAAATTAATTTGCCCATCTGAGTGATCAGCATTGGCTGGCAGCATGGCGCCGGTTAAAACCACTGCTTTTTTGTAGTGACTGGCCAATTTACCCAAGGTGGCATGAAGAAATACCCCAGTTTCTTCCATGGTATCAGTGCCGTGGGTGATCACAATCCCTGAAACCTCATCATTCTCGAGCCCAGCCTTGACGGCCCAACCCAGCTTGACCAAAAGCTCTTCCGTCATATTTCGACTGTCGATATTGGCTATCTGGACCGTGCGTACCTCACCAAATTCAAGACTTTCCTGAACCCTCTCCAAAAGCCCCTCAACCGGCAGTTGACCGGCAACATAGTTAAGGGGTTTTTGAGTGTCCATGGCCAAGCCTGCGATGGTTCCGCCTGTCCCCAAAAGTAATAAATATTGCGTATTCATAAAAAACATTATCAATGGGTATTGCAAGTTATGAAATCACTGTATAGAATTACAGCATGGATGCAATTACAGCAAAACCCAAGTTAACAGCTCGCCAGGAAGAAATCCTTGGCTTGATCACTGATGCCATCTCAAAAAGTGGTCTTCCGCCCACACGCGCTGAAATAGCGACTCGATTGGGTTTTGCCTCAGCCAATGCTGCTGAAGAGCATTTGCGCGCCCTAGCTCGCAAAGGATATGTTGAGTTAACGCCAGGCACATCACGTGGCATTAGATTGCCCAAGCAAATGCATTTGCCACTAGCGGCATTACATCAACTCACTCTGCCATTGATTGGTCGAGTTGCTGCAGGCTCTCCGATTTTGGCAGTTGAACACATTCAAAAACAAATTCCTTGCGACCCATCTTTGTTTGATAAAGGTGCAGATTATCTTTTGCAAGTTCGCGGCATGAGCATGCGTGACGCAGGCATTTTGGATGGCGACTATTTGGCCGTCAAAAAAACCACTGAAGCCAGAAATGGTGAAGTTATTGTCGCACGCCTCGATGATGAAGTGACAGTGAAGCGCTGGTCACAATCCAAAGGTCCTCACGGAATCAAAATTGAATTGATTGCCGAGAATCCTGATTTTGAAAATATCATCGTTGATCCTCGTCGCCACGAGATCACAATTGAAGGTCTTGCTGTTGGCCTGATCAGACCCGGCGGTCTTTGACTCAAGTCTCGGTGGTCTTCAATCAATTCTTTGATCGACTAAAATTTAAATTAATAAATAGAGGCTTGGCCTTCTGGTCGATTTTTAAAGCGCTTGTGTATCCAGTAGTACTCTGAGATTCTTGATTGAATTACTTCTTCAAAATATTGATTCATGCGAATCGTATCCGCTACAGGATCATCCGATGGGAAGTTAGGCCAAGGCTTCCCAACATGACAGTCGTAACCTGATTGATCTGATCGCAAGGTCGTGAAAATCGGGCACACCTCTGCTCCTGCCAACTTGGCCATTTTAGAAACAGATAAAACTGTGTTGGTTGGTACGCCAAAAAATGGCACAAACTCAGAATCTCTTCTACCCAAATCCATGTCAGGTGACAAACACACAAAGGTACCTTTGCGTGCCTCACGAATTAATTCACGACCATGACTCTCTCTGAGCAACATCTTTGCACCAAAACGTTCGCGCCATTTTTTGATGCGTGGCTCAAAGTAATCGTTTTTCATAAACACGTACAAAGTGATGCCTGGTGCTGCTTTAATTTTTTTAAGGTGCATGGTGATGGCAATTAAACCAGCCTCAATGCCTGCCATGTGCATGCTGACATACAAGCGAGGCTTGCCATCGTTCATATCCACTTCTGGATACACGGTCACAAATTGATTGATTGATTCAGCACTGCCGAGCCAAAGACGACCGCGTTCAGCAAAACTTCTACCCAATAAACGCCAGTGCTGTTTTGCTAAGACATCCCTCTCCTCTTGAGTGAGGTTTGGAAAACAAGCCTTTAAATTAGCATTCACAATCTTGACGCGAGACTTTGAGAGCGTCGACGCAATAGAGCCCAAGGCATGGCCAATGGCCACAGTCCAACGATAAGGAATGATCGCCAGCAGCCAAAGAAAGCCGTGCGCCAGGATATTAAAAAAAGTTTTCACAAAGAGGATTTTCTCATGAACACAAAATTATTCGGCGTTTAATAAGCCCGCAACTGACTCACCATCACTTTTATTGATTTGCAATTAACTTATAAAAAGTATAAGTTTACTTAGAATTAACTTGGATAAATCGATTGCTGAAGGCCTTAATAATGATGAATACACAGAAAGAATCTAGACAACAATTTATTGAAGAAGAAAAACAAATGAAACAAGATTTTCTGAATTTTGAGAGCCGTATCGTTAAAAAATTAAGCATCAGACTTATTCTTATGGATATAACTTTTGGCTTGATCACCATCATGGCAATGATTTACTTTCATCAAAATACTTAGGGCCTGGTTTAGGTTTTAGCTTGTGAGCAAAACCATAAAAAAATGGCTTCATTATTGAAGCCATTTTTATTGACGCACACCCAAATTTTTTGGTTTATTTTTTCTTGGCTAATTCTTTTTTACGCGCTTCAATTTCTAGATCAATTGCTGCTAAAACTTTAGCGTCGGGATCTTTCCATGCGCCGCCGGATTGATTCACCATGTACACCAAAGCTTTTGCAAAATGATCGACGCTAAGATCTGATTTACCACCTTTTGCGGGCATGGCTCTGATGCCAACGTAACCATGAGCAGTCAAAATGGTTTGACCCTCTTTGATCAAAGGTGCCCACTTCACTTTATCCCCTAATTTTGGTGCGCCAGCGACACCCGATGTGTGGCAAGCCATGCAAACTTGTTTATAGGTCGCTTCGCCACTAGCAAAAATAGGAGAAGAAAAACCAAATACAGTCACGGCAATTACCATTGAAATTTGTTTCATAAAAAAACCTTTAGGGATATGTCGATGCATCAACAATCATTTAGCAACATTACTAAAATGATCAAAAAAACAAAAGGGCTCTTAAAGCCGGAGCTCTTTAATGAATTTGGGGTGGCTGATGGGGCTCGAACCCACGACAACAGGAATCACAATCCTGGACTCTACCAACTGAGCTACAGCCACCGTAGAGAAATAAGATTATAACCTGTCCTGATCGTCATGTTCAACATGCATTCTGAGTTCCTGATTGGCATCCTCAAAAAACCGCCTTATATCTTGCTCAGCCTTGACTGCCCCCAATAAACGGTAGTCAGAGAGCTTTCTGCGCCAATGCTTAGATCCACCTTTGCCATGAGCCAAACCAAGAATGTGGCGGGTAATGGCTGCCATATGAAAGACTTGATTAGTGGTTTCACAATACTTCAACCAGCGAGTGCATTGATCAATTAATTCTTCGGTGATTCTATTCCACTGATCAATGCCAAAAAAATGTCCGAATGTCTGACCATTGGACCCTAACATTTCATCCCAATCCAACATCATCCCTGGCGTATGGTAAGCAGCTCGACCAATCATAAAACCGTCAAAATCATTCCAATGACGCGCAATATCACCATTTTTTTCTAAGCCTCCATTTAGGAGAACTTTTAAGTGAGGAAAGTGTTTTTGGGCGTCCAGGCGCAATTGCTTTGCCATCTCATAACGCAGCGGAGGAATAGTTCTATTTTCCTTCGGAGACAAACCCTTTAATACTGCATTGCGTGCATGAATGGTGACTTGGCTGGCTCCCGCTTGAGCTACTTTACAGATGAAGTCCAAGGTGAACTGGTAATCTGATGGGTTATCTTGAATGTTCATCTCATTCAAGCCAATGCGATGTTTCACGGTGATGGGTATATCAACAGCATCTACCATGGCCTTCACGCAATCAGCCACCAAATCTGGCTCAGCCATCAAGCAAGCGCCAAATGATCCACGTTGAACTCTTTCTGAAGGACAGCCACAGTTCAAATCAACTTCATCATAGCCCCACTGTTGAGCCAATTTTGCTGAAGCGGCTAAGTCTAGGGGCTCGCTACCACCCAACTGAAGAACTACTGGATGTTGAATCTCATCAAAATCAAGATGTCGCGGAATATCCCCATGAATCAATGCGCCAGTCGTCACCATCTCACTATAGAGAACCGCCTCTTTAGTCAGACTTCGATGGAAGGTTCGGCACTGACGATCAGTCCAATCCATCATTGGGGCAACGGCTAAGCGTTTAGGAATAATTGACATGATGCGATTTTATAGAGAAAGTACAAACGAGCTCCGAAACTCATGCTCCAACTGAGTCACAGGATCCTTAAAGCTCAATTGTTTGGCTAATAGCTGCAAAGGCTCTGAGAAGTCTTTACCCATTTTGGGCTGCGCAATAATGTTCGGATAAATCTTGTCATATTTGATCGGCATCCCTAAGGCATTCATATGAACCCTTAATTGATGCTTCTTACCAGTACCAAGCTCGAGCTGATATCTGGCCCACGGCTTGCTGACCTCCAATAATTGAATGATTGTGTCTGAATTAGCTTCGCCAGGAACTTCTTGCATCTGAATAAAAATATCAGACTCTTCAATTCTACTCATGCGTTGGATTGGGAACTGATCTTTCAGATGTTCTTGATAAGGCGCAATCGCCTCATAAGTCTTTTTAATTTGACGCTCTCTGAATAAAACTTGGTAAAGATTACGATCCTGGGTCTTTTTTGAGAATGCCACCAAACCAGCGGTCTCTCGATCGATTCTATGTATCGGGGTTAAGTCTTTAATACTTGTTTTATTTTTTAGACGTACGAGTAGCGTTTCTTGTAAGTAATGTCCTGCTGGAGTAACGGGTAAGAAATGGGGTTTATCAGCAATCAGCAAATGTTCATCTTCATAAACAATTAACTCTTGAAACGGGATCGATTCCTCTATCTCAATACTTCGGTAGTAGTAGATGAAAGCATTGACTCGACACTGATCGCTCGTAGATTGTGGGATGCCCTCCTCATCTAGAACGAGGCCTTGATCCATTCTCTTAGCCCATTCTTCTTTTGGGACTTGAGGGAATTTTTCAACTAAAAAATCAATTAAATAGGTATGGGCTTTTTCAGTATTTTTAATAAATACTTTACTGGGGCCAACGCCGTTTTTAATGTCCATGTTAGTTGGTATTTTTGCTATTTTAGAAACCATAAAGCCGCAACTTGATGGTTGCGGCTTTATGAATTAGCTCAACTATTACTAATTAAACGCCAGAAGGACGACTTGCCTTCTTGCGCTCATGCTCTTTCAAGTAGCGCTTACGAAGACGGATGCTCTTTGGTGTGACTTCCACCAATTCATCTTCGGCGATGAATTCAACCGCATATTCCAATGACATCTGAATGGATGGTACAAGGCGAACAGCTTCATCCGTACCTGAAGCACGCACGTTGGTTAACTGCTTACCTTTGATTGGGTTAACGACCAAATCATTATCACGACTGTGAATACCAATCACCATACCTTCGTATAGCGCATCACCTGGAACCACAAACATGCGACCGCGATCTTGCAACTTCCACAAAGCATATGCCACTGCTTCACCGTCGTCTTGCGAGATCAACACACCATTGTGACGCTCTCCAACCATGCCTTCTTTCATTGGGCCGTAAGCATCAAATGTGTGACTCATCAAACCTGTACCACGGGTCATCGTCAAGAAGTCACCTTGGAAACCGATCAAGCCACGAGCAGGGATTCTGTACTCAAGACGTGTGCGACCCTTACCATCTGAAACCATGTCCTGAAGTTCGCCTTTACGCTTACCCAACTCTTCCATCACGCCACCTTGTGTGGTGTCTTCAACGTCCACTGTTAAATTCTCAAACGGCTCCATCTTGACGCCATTTTCTTCATGGAAAACCACACGAGGACGAGAAACTGCAAGTTCGTAACCTTCACGACGCATGTTTTCAATCAAAATAGTTAAGTGCAATTCACCACGACCTGAAACTTCAAATACGGTGTCGTCCGGTGTGTCATTAACGCGCAAAGCCATGTTTGACTTCAATTCACGCTGTAAACGATCACGAATCTGACGACTTGTAATGAACTTGCCTTCACGACCAGCCAATGGGCTGGTGTTCACCATGAAGTTCATTGTTAATGTTGGCTCATCAACCTTCAACATTGGTAATGGTTCAACTTTATCTGGTGCACACACTGTTGTGCCAATCGCCAAATCTTCGATACCGTTGATCAAAACGATGTCGCCTGAAGCAGCCTGATCAACCTGAACACGCTCTAACCCTTGAAATTTCAATACTTGATTAACGCGGCCGTTGAATGGTGTGCCATCTGGACCGTTTTGGCAAACAACTGCTTGACCCGCTTTAACCGTACCGCGACTGATGCGGCCCACACCAATTTTGCCAACGTAACTGTTGTAATCAATCGATGAAATCTGGAATTGCAAAGGACCGTCTGGGTCTTCGTCACGAATCGGCACATACTTCAAGACCGTTTCAAACAAAGGTGCCATGGTTCCTTCGCGCACATCAGGCGTTAAGCCAGCGTATCCAGTTAAACCGGATGCATAAACGACTGGGAAATCTAACTGTTCTTCAGTTGCACCCAATTTATCAAACAGTTCAAATGTTGCATTCACAACATAATCAATGCGCGCACCAGGACGATCTACCTTGTTAACAACCACGATTGGCTTCAAGCCAAGCGCCAAAGCTTTCTTGGTCACGAAACGTGTTTGCGGCATTGGACCTTCAACAGCATCAACCAATAGCAACACGCCATCAACCATCGAAAGAACGCGCTCAACTTCACCACCGAAGTCCGCGTGTCCTGGGGTATCAACGATGTTGATATGTGTACCCTCATACTCAACAGCACAGTTCTTTGACAAGATCGTGATACCACGTTCTTTTTCAATATCATTCGAGTCCATCACACGCTCTGTCAGTGCTTGGTTCTCACGGAATGTGCCTGATTGGCGAAGAAGTTGATCCACCAAGGTTGTTTTACCGTGGTCAACGTGGGCAATGATGGCGATGTTTCTTAAGGCGCGAATATTACTCATGGTTCTGCTTTCACTTTTTTCAATTGGTTAAATTCGTTACTGCTGCTGCTTGGGCAATCAAACGGCGTGGATGCAATACACCCTTGCGCCAGTCTGCGGTACCCATAAAATTACAAGATTCAATCGTGCCACGATAAATCCTCATTAATTCTTCATTACTTCCCGCTTTATTGACCGGGACTCTTTGCCCAAGACGCAAGCGATCTGCCTCTTCATTTGTAAGCCCTAATGAATTGAGGTCTTGTACGAGAGCATCTACTGGCAGCAAATACTCAGGCTTGATATTTTTTTCTTGGTGATTATTTTTAATAGTCTCCAAAGTCACGCCATGTCCTAAACTCAAATGGCCCACTTTTTCCCGACGCAAGCCAATCAAATGAGCGCCAGCACCAAAATAATCACCGATATCCTCAGCCAAGGTTCTGACATACGTTCCTTTGCTGCACGAAACTTCCAATTGAGCTACCGGCCATGCCACATCCACCCATTTTAAAGAATGAATTGTGACAATTCTTGCTTCTCGCTCCAAAGTCTCGCCTGCGCGCGCATATTCATACAAAGGCTTACCGTCACGCTTTAAGGCTGAGTACATCGGAGGAATCTGAGCAATTTGACCCGTGAACTTCAACACTACTTCAGCCAATTTTTCTTGCAAAAGATATGTATCAGTCACATCAAAATTAGCATCTTTGACTTCAATTAATTCGCCCTCTACATCACCTGTAGATGTTTTTTCACCAAATTTGATGGTTGCCAAATAAGTTTTATCTGCATCCAATAAATCTTGCGAGTATTTTGTTGCCTCACCCAAGCACACTGGCAACAAACCAGTTGCCATAGGATCTAATGTGCCCGTATGTCCAGCTTTATCCGCATCAAATGCACGCTTGACAAGCGTGACTGCAGTTTGTGAGCTGATTCCTTCTGGCTTATCCAGAAGAACCACCCCGTGAATACCTTGGGGCATGATTAAGCCTTATCGTCGCGCAGCGCTTGATCGATTAAACGTGACATTTCAACACCGCGTGCCACAGATTCATCATGATGAAAATGCAAGGTCGGGACTGTGTGAATATGTAAACGCTTAAACAGCAATGAATGTAAATAACCGGCTTTTTCGCGCAGAGCCGCTAAAGCATATTCTGGCTCAGCACCAAGCACTGTGAAGAAGATTTTTGCGTGCGCCATGTCAGTGGTTAGCTCAACTGCCTGTAACGTGATCAATCCAACTTTAGGATCACGAATCTCACGCGGAATGAGCTCAGCCAAATCCCTTTGGATTTGGTCGGCCACTCGTTGATTTCGATGATTTTTTACGGGCATGTTCTTTATTAAAAGCTATTAAAGCGTTCTTGCAACTTCTGTAACTTCAAATATTTCTAGTTGATCGCCCTCTTGGATGTCGTTGTAATTCTTGAGTGATAAGCCGCACTCAAAACCACCCTTCACCTCTTTGACATCATCTTTGAAACGCTTCAACGAATCCAATTCGCCAGTCCAAACAACCACGTTGTTTCGCAATAGGCGTGCGCGCGATGATCGCTTGACGATACCCTCAAGGACCATACAACCTGCAACGGAACCAACTTTAGATACCTGAATTACTTGACGGATTTCAACCAAGCCAGTGATTTCTTCTCTCTTCTCTGGGGTCAGCATGCCGCTCATGGCAGCTTTCACTTCATCAACCGCATCGTAAATGATGTTGTAGTAACGAATGTCAACGCCATTGGCTTCTGCCAGCTTACGGGCTAATGCATCAGCGCGAGAATTAAATCCAATCACCACAGCTTTAGAAGCCACAGCCAAATTAATATCAGTTTCAGTAATACCACCAACGGCTGCATGAACAATCACAACCTTCACTTCCGCTGTTGAAAGCTTTTGCAATGACTGTGATAAAGCTTCTTGAGAACCCTGAACATCTGCCTTGATGATGATTGGCAAGTTCTTAGACTCAACACTGCCCTCACCCATGTTTTCAAACATGCTTTCAAGTTTGACGGCTTGTTGTTTCGCTAACTTCACATCGCGGAACTTACCTTGACGGAATAGAGCGATTTCGCGCGCTTTGCGCTCATCAGAAACTGCGATAACTTCTTCGCCTGCAGCCGGAACTTCTGATAGACCTTGAATCTCAACTGGAATAGATGGGCCGGCCTCATTACAAGGCTTACCGTTTTCATCCAACATGGCACGAACACGGCCAAAAGATGAGCCCGCTAAGATCATGTCGCCACGACGCAAGGTGCCGGATTGAACCAAAATCGTTGCAACTGGTCCCTTACCTTTATCAAGGCGAGCTTCAATCACAAGACCTTTAGCTGCAGCTTCTTTAGGGGCTTTTAGCTCAAGAACTTCAGCTTGCAATAAAACGTTTTCTAAAAGCTCATCGATACCTGTGCCAGCTTTAGCGGACACATGAATGAATGGTGAATCGCCACCGTACTCCTCAGGAACAACGCCTTCAGCAACCAATTCTTGCTTTACGCGATCAGGATTGGCATCTGGTTTATCAATTTTATTGATTGCGACAACCAATGGAACACCCGCTGCTTTAGCGTGAGCAATCGCTTCTTTAGTTTGCGGCATCACGCCGTCATCGGCAGCCACTACCAAAATTACAATATCAGTCGCTTGGGCACCACGTGCACGCATTGCCGTAAAGGCTTCGTGACCCGGTGTGTCCAAGAATGTGATCATGCCACGCGGAGTTTCTACGTGATAAGCACCAATATGCTGCGTGATACCGCCCGCCTCACCTGATGCAACCTTGGCACGGCGTATGCAGTCCAACAAAGATGTTTTACCGTGGTCAACGTGACCCATCACAGTCACCACTGGTGGTCTTGTGATCAATTCAGCATCATGTGCTTCTGTTGATAAATCAGTATCTGGCTCATCTAGCTTCGCAGTAAAAGCTTTATGGCCCATCTCTTCAACAATGATCATGGCTGTGTCTTGATCCAAGACTTGATTGATGGTAACCATCTGACCCATGCCCATAAGCAATTTGATTACTTCTGCAGCCTTCACTGACATCTTGTGAGCCAATTCTGCAACCGTGATTGTTTCTGGAATATGTACATCCCTCACCACCGGCTCAGTTGGCTCAACAAAGTTTGTTGGCACATCAGAGGCTTGCTGTTGATTTTTTCTTCTACCACCACCCGTGCGCCAGTTACCTGATCCACCGGTTGTGTCTCCACGAGTTTTTAATCCACCAGCACGTTTCTTACCGTCTTCTTGCCAAGTCGAAGATGACTCAGTTGATTTAATGGTCTTAGCGCCTGGTTTGGCTTTATCTTTTTTCTTTTCGTCGGCTCCCTCAACCTTGACTGGCTTGTGAAGTGTGCCCTTCTTTTCTTCTTCAGGTGGTTTAGCTGCTTTAAGAACTCTGGCAGGAGCATTCATCATGTCACGAATTGCTAAGGCTTCAGCTTCAGCCTTAGCGCGACGCACGCGAATGTTTTCCAATTCATCATCACGAACTTTGGCAGCCGCAGTTGCTGCTACCTTTTCTTTTTCTTCAGATTCGGCTTTGGCTTGAGCTTCGGCAGGACTTGTCTTATCTTTTTTGCTTGCCTTTGCTGCCTTTGTTTTTGCTTCAATCTTTTCTGAGTCTTCACGAACTTTACGCTCAATCTCGGCTTGCATATCAGCCTCTTGACGAGCCAATAATTCCGCTTGGCGTTTGGCTTCAGCTTCTCGTTTCGCTAACTCAGCATCATTCAAAATACTGACAGGGGCAACTTCCACTGAAACTGTTGCAGGCTTTTCAATCTCTGGAGCTGGCTCATCTTTAGAAGTCTCATCACGCTTGACTAATACGCGCTTCTTGCGAACCTCAACTTGTACTGTGCGAGTTTTACCAGCAGAGTCTGCTTGGCGAATCTCAGTGGTTTCACGCTTGGTTAGAGTGATTTTTTTGCGCGCAGTTGTGTCCGAACCATGAGCCACTTGTAAATGCTCAAGCAATTTGGTTTTATCTTTTTCAGTCAGCTTGTCTTCCGCTGCTGTTTTGTTAATTCCGGCAGCCTGAAGCTGCTCCAGCAATGCTGCTGGAGTGCGCTTCAGTTCTTTTGCCAAATCTTCTACGGTCGTGGTCGCCATGCGAACCCCTTATGAATCAGTTAAACCAGTGTGCGCGAGCTTTCATAATGAGAGCTTTTGCGTCTTCTTCGTTAATGCCAGTCATTTCGACTAACTCATCAACAGCCAATTCCGCTAGGTCATCACGGGTATGGACATTACCTTCTGCCAATTTGGCAACAAGATTCGTAGTCATACCTTCTAAGCTACGTAAATCTTGCGATACCTCTTCAACACGCTCTTCTTTTGCCAACTCCATCGTTAACAACGAGTCACGTGCGCGAGTACGCAATTCATTCACCGTATCTTCATCGAATGCATCAATTTCTAGCATTTCTGATAAAGGCACGTATGCAACTTCTTCCAAACTATTGAAGCCTTCTTCAATCAAAATATCAGCAACCTCTTGGTCCACATCCAACTTATCCATGAACAAGGCGCGTACTTTTTCTGATTCTTCTTCGGTTTTCTGAGCAGACTCTTCAGGAGTCATGATGTTGATGTGCCATCCAGTTAATTCACTGGCCAAGCGTACGTTTTGACCGCTGCGGCCAATCGCGATCGCCAAGTTCTCTTCATCAACAACTACATCCATGGCATGCTTTTCTTCGTCCACCATGATTGATTGAACTTGAGCGGGTGCCAAAGCACCAATCACAAATTGCGCTGGATCTTCAGACCACAAAACAATATCAACTGCTTCGCCAGCAACTTCATTACGAACTGCTGTGACGCGTGTACCGCGAACGCCTACACATGTGCCAATTGGATCAATGCGCTTGTCGTGCGCAACAACAGCAATCTTTGCACGAATACCAGGATCGCGAGCGGCGCCCTTGATCTCTAATAAGCCTTGCTCCATTTCAGGAACTTCATTCTCAAATAATTTGATCAAGAAATCAGGAGCCGTTCTTGAAAGTTCAATTTGTGGGCCACGGGCCTCGCGATCAACTTTCAAAATAAAGCCGCGTACGCGATCACCGCTGCGCAAGTTTTCTTTTGGAATCATTTGATCACGACGCAACAAAGCTTCCACGCGACCAGATTCAATGATCAAACCATTTTTATCGGCACGTTTCACAGTGCCCGTCATAACGTTTTCGCCACGATCTAAATAGTCATTCAAAATCTGTTCACGCTCAGCATCGCGAATGCGCTGCAAGATCACTTGCTTGGCTGTTTGTGCGCCAATACGACCAAAAGCCACAGACTCAACCTGCTCTTCAATGAAATCGCCGATTTCAATGTCAGAAATTTGTTCTTTCGCTTCAAATGAAAGAATCTCTTTATCTGGCTCTTGAAGACCAGCTTCATCTGGCACCACCAACCAACGACGATAAGTTTCATATTCACCAGTGTTGCGATCAATGGCAACACGAATATCCACATCTTCATCGAAGCGCTTCTTACTTGCAGAGGCCAAGGCCATCTCAAGTGCTTCGAATACGATATCTCGTTCAACGTTTTTCTCGCGTGCTAAAGCGTCAGCTAGCATGAGGACTTCACGACTCATGATTTTCTTCCTTTGAAATCAACTACGGGAA
>JBEIOY010000198.1:0-2377 GCA_040377355.1 Burkholderiaceae bacterium
AGACATCAGCAAAGTTGATGGCCTTCTTTCAGCAGAAGCATACGGAAAAAACATTGGTGCATAAAGAATGAAAAGCTCCCTGACCACACTCGAAAATCATGACGCTTTTTTAAGCCGTCATATTGGCCCATCAGCCAGCGATGAATCCTCGATGTTGAAATTCTTAGGATTTAATCAACGCGATGAACTGATCAACGCAGTTATTCCAAGCAATATCAGAAGTAAATCTGCTCTACCTTTGGGCGACTACACAAATGCCAAAGGTGAAAATGAAGCCCTTGAGTTGCTGGCCAGCATTGCCAATCAAAATAAGGTTTTCAAATCCTTCATTGGGCAGGGCTATTACAACAACATCACCCCGGGCGTTATTCAAAGAAACATACTTGAGAATCCAGCTTGGTATACAGCCTATACACCTTATCAACCAGAAATTTCTCAAGGCCGTTTAGAGGCAATTATTAACTTTCAACAAATGTTAATTGATTTAACGGGGATGGATATTGCCAATGCCTCTATGCTGGATGAAGGTACTGCAGCAGCAGAAGCCATGACCTTGGCGCTTCGAACTTGCAAATCAAAGTCGATGACTTTCTTTGTGAGCAAAGATGTTTTGCCACAAACTTTGGCCGTCATTAAAACAAGAGCAAAACCATTAAACATTCAACTTGTGATTGGCTCTCATGAAGAGGCGTTAAAAACTGATGCCTTCGCCGTTTTACTTCAATACCCTGGTGTTGATGGTGCACTTTTAGAAAAAGAAAAATATCTTGCCATAGCAGAGGCAATTCATAGCAAGGGTGGTTTATTAATGGCTGCAGCTGACCTGTTGGCCTTAACCCTGCTTTCCCCTCCGGGAGAATGGGGCGCCGATGTTGCCATTGGAAGCGCTCAACGCTTTGGTGTACCAATGGGTTTTGGTGGTCCTTCCGCCGGCTACCTTGCAACAAAGGATGCTTTTAAAAGAAGCATGCCAGGTCGTTTGGTAGGCGTAACAATTGATGCCCAGGGCAATTCTGCATATCGCCTAGCTCTTCAAACCAGAGAACAACATATTAGACGTGAAAAAGCCACATCTAATATCTGTACGGCTCAAGTATTGCTTGCGGTGATGGCAAGCATGTACGCTGTTTATCACGGGCCAGACGGACTCAAAAGAATCGCTTTGCGTGTTCATCGCCAAACCAGCATCTTGGCCTTGGCTCTCAAGCAACTTGGACTTGAAGTCGTCAACACACATTGGTTTGATACTCTCACCATTAAAACTGCTAACGCAAAGAACATTCACGAAGCCGCTCAACAGCACTCTTGTAATTTGAGGGCCATTGATTCAGAGCACGTTGGTGTTTCCATTGATGAAACAACGGGCAGAAAAGAATTGCAGCTGTTGTGGACTATTTTTGGTGGCAAAGGTGAATTAAATATTGACACTATTGATCAATCAGTTTCAAACGCAGTTCCAAATTCATTGATTCGCAATAGTTCATATTTGACACACCCAACATTTAATCGCTATCACTCTGAGCATGAAATGCTGCGTTATTTAAGAAGTTTGGCTGACAAAGACTTGGCGCTTGATAGAACCATGATTCCGCTTGGTTCATGCACCATGAAATTGAATGCCACCAGTGAAATGCTTCCTGTGACATGGCCTAGCTTTTCTCAAATTCACCCGCTTGCCCCTGAAGCTCAATGGGCTGGATATGCAAAGCTGATTGAAGACACGGAGCGCATGATGTGTGCTGCTACGGGCTACGATGCTGTTTCTTTACAGCCAAATGCTGGTTCACAAGGTGAATATGCGGGTCTACTGGTGATTCGTGCCTACCATGAGTCACGCGGAGAAGGGCACCGCAATATTTGCTTAATACCTTCGTCTGCACACGGTACAAATCCTGCTTCTGCGCAAATGGCCGGCATGGAAGTGATTGTTGTTAACTGCGATACAAATGGCAACGTTGATTTGCTTGACTTGAAAAACAAAGCTGAAGAACACTCCAAGAATCTTGCTGCCATCATGATCACTTATCCAAGTACTCACGGTGTATTTGAGGCAGGCGTTCAAGAACTATGTGAAATCATTCACCAGCATGGCGGCCAGGTTTATATCGATGGCGCCAACATGAATGCTCTGGTTGGTACTGCTGCACCCGGTCACTTTGGCGGTGACGTTAGCCACCTTAATTTGCATAAAACTTTCTGTATTCCTCATGGCGGTGGCGGCCCAGGCGTAGGCCCTGTAGCAGTTCGCTCACATCTTGCCAAGTTTTTGCCGTGCTCCTACACAGCGGGTACGGCTTCAAAATGGAATGACTTGGAGTGGATGAGAATCAGTGCGGCTCCGTTTGGTTCTGCATCGATCCTACCTATTTCTTGGATG
>JBEIOY010000106.1:0-5083 GCA_040377355.1 Burkholderiaceae bacterium
AATTAGAGGTGCGGTCATGACCAAGACCTACGATCCAAATCAAAAACAAAAATCTGCTGATAAGACATCGCGCATTCCAATCAAGATTGTCCCGATTGAGGAAGTCTTAAAAAAACCTGATTGGATCAGGGTGAAGGCTGCTTCTGGTAATTCTCGTTTTAATGAGATCAAAAAAATTCTTCGAGAGAATCAATTGGTCACTGTTTGCGAAGAAGCCAGCTGCCCAAATATTGGTGAGTGTTTTGGCAAAGGAACCGCAACATTCATGATCATGGGTGATAAATGTACCCGTCGTTGCCCGTTTTGTGATGTTGGTCATGGAAGACCGGACCCTCTCGATTTAGAAGAGCCAAATAATTTAGCCAAAACAATAGCGGCACTGAAACTTTCTTATGTGGTGATTACCAGCGTTGACCGCGATGATCTTCGTGATGGCGGAGCTCAACACTTTGTGAATTGCATCACCAAAACAATTGAGCTGTCACCTCAAACAAAAATTGAAGTGCTGGTACCAGACTTCAGAGGCAGACTTGAAAAGGCCTTGGATATATTCAAGGATGGCTTGCCACATGTGATGAATCACAACCTAGAAACTGTGCCACGTTTGTACAAAGAAGCGCGACCTGGTTCAGACTACATGCACTCCTTGAAATTATTAAAAGACTTTAAGGCGCGCTATCCACATGTTTCAACCAAGAGTGGTTTGATGGTTGGTCTTGGTGAAACAGACGAAGAGATTTTAGAAGTGATGAAAGACATGCGTGAGCATGACATCGATATGCTGACCATTGGCCAGTACTTGGCGCCATCAGGTCATCATTTGCCGGTGCGTCGTTATGTGCACCCTGATACATTTGCCATGTTTGAGAAAGAGGCTTATGCGATGGGCTTTACCCATGCAGCGGTTGGAGCGATGGTCAGATCAAGTTATCACGCAGACGAACAAGCCTACAAGGCAGGCGTTGTTTAATTAAAAATCAATGGGCCAGTAGTTTATTTTTTATCTGCCAAAGATTTTTCTAGTAGTTTGTGGAAGTCACCCCACTCTGGCTCTCCAACGTAACGCTTGATGATTTTCCCCTGCTTGTTAATGACAAGCGTTGTTGGCGTTAGCTGAATTTTTCCAAATGCTTTTGCGGCACTGCCATCTGAATCCATGGCAACAATGAATGGTAGTTTGCGGGTTTCAGCAAAGTTCACCACGTACATGGGTGGGTCATAAGACATGGCCAAGGCAATGAACTCCAAGCCTTGCGACTTGTACTTCTCATAGGTATTGACCAAATCAGGCATTTCTTTCACACAAGTCACGCAACTAGTTGCCCAAAAATTGATCACGGTGACTTTTCCTGCAATATCAGCTTGGGTCAAAGTTTTTCCAGATATTTCAGAAATTTTGAAGTTAGGCACTGATTGCTGAGTATCTGATGCGCAGCCTGATAGGAGGCTGAACACAGAGATGAAGCTGGCTGCTAAGAAAAGTTTGATTGTCATAAATCTGCTGAAGTGATGTTGTATGGGCATAATCTTATTTTATGCAAATTAGACAAATCATGTTGCGAAATTTATTCATCATTCTGGGGCTTTTGCTGACGGTGTCTGCATGTTCTCCAACTTTGGACTGGAGAACAGTTCGTTCAAATGATTTGCTCTATGAAGCCCTGTATCCGGGCAAACCAAGCCGCGCTGAAAAATCAATTATTTTTGATGGTCAAAAATTGACCATGACAATTGAGGCCTCAAAAGTTGATAATTCACTTTACGCAGTTGGGGTTATTAATATTCCTAAAGACATCAGTCAAAAATTTGATGCCAATGGGTTTATAAAGTATTTGCAAACAGGGATGTTGAGTAATTTGAAGAACTCTCCTGCGCCCATTGAAAAGACAGTGACCATTAAAACTGCCGGTCAATCCAGTATTGATTTAAACGCTAAAGAATTCTTAATCCAAGGTGATGGCCCAGATGCTAAAAAAAGATTGTTGAGATTTAGGGTTGTGCAGCGTCACTTTCCTGATGGACAAATTCAAATTTATCAACAAAGTCTTTTACAAGGAATCAGTGGTGAAGTGCCTCTTGAAAAGCTGATTCAGACAGATGGTCACGAGATGTTCTTTTCTGGGTTTAAACCTTACTAAGTGGCCATGAGTCATCCAGCCCCAGCTTTACCGATGAAGGGTGCATTGGCACTCAAGGTATTTATATTTTTTGCTTTTGCGTATATCTTGTCTTATGCATTCCGTTCTGTGAATGCCGTGATTGCACCCGAGTTGATGGCTGACTTAAAAATCAGCAATGCACAGTTAGGTCTTTTGTCAGCCGCTTATTTCGTTGGTTTCTCAGCGATGCAAATACCTTTGGGAATCGCGCTGGATAAATTTGGCGTGAGAAGGGTCGAAAGCATTTTGTTATTAATAGCTTTAGCCGGTACGCTTGTTTTTTCTTTTTCAGAATCATTGTTCGGTTTAACGATAGGGCGCTTATTGATTGGTATCGGTGTGTCAGCTTGTTTGATGGCTGCATTCACAGCCTATCGTAGGTGGTTTGCGTTGGAGCAGCAAGGACAGCTTGCCTCAGGGATGTTGGTATTTGGCACGGTAGGCGCCTTGATGACCACAGTGCCCGTTCAGTTATCTCTACCTTATATAGGTTGGCGCGGCATTTTTATAGTCATGGCGCTATTGGTGTTGATTGGTTTTATTGGCATACGTTTTGGCCTGCCAAAATTTGACGATCACCCGCACATCAATAACGCACCTTTGGGCGATGATCATCAGTCGATTGGTTTAAAGAATATTTTTTTAAATCCATTCTTCTTAAGAATGTTGCCCATCGGTGTTGTTAATCATGGCGGTTTTTTAGCCTTGCAAACACTCTGGATTGGTCCGTGGATGATGGATGTGCTGGGCTATAGCTCGATTGAGAGTGCGCAAATTTTGTTTTTATTCAATGGGGTGATGTTGCTGGGTTATGCCTTCAATACTTGGTTCATTCCACGCGCTAATCGTCAGGGATATCAAACCCTGAATTACATCAAGTATTTATTAGGTTTTGGTTTGGTGGCGCAATTCATTGCCATCACTTGGCAAATTCAACTGAGTTGGATTTTATGGATTGTGTTAGCGATTACTGCCACTGGTCATATTTTGGGTCAGAGTACTGTGATCACAGCATTCCCATCGCGCAATGCGGGCCTGGCGAGTACCAGCTACAACTTATTGATTTTTGTCGGAGCTTTTATTTTCCAATGGAGCATTGGTTGGGGAGTCGATCTAATGAGTGCTCAAGGCTTTACAAAGCCAGATGCTTTTCGCCAAGTCTTTTTGGTATTTTTAGCGCTACAAGTGGCGTCATTTATTTGGTTTTTATACTACCCAAAACCACTGAAGCATCACTTGGCAGCTAAATAAGAAATCATTTTTTTTCTAAAGCGCTGACCTTGGCTTCAAGCTCTTCTAGTTTGGCGCGGGTTTTAGCCAAGACCTGAGTTTGCAAATCAAATTCTTCACGAGTGACCAAGTCTAGTTTCTGAAATCCTTGAGTCATCAAGCCACGAACATTTTTTTCTAAGTCTTTTGCAGGTGATTGGCGAATTGCATCACCCACTTTGGTTTGCATGTCATTAGCAATGCTTTGCATTTTTTCCATGATGTCTTGCGGGTTCATACGAGCTCCAGAGATATTTCTTGAATAGTATCTTTTTACCAAAGTTATGAGAATTGCATGCACCAATATGGTGTTTCATTTTGGTGCATAAGGCGCATGCTTCAGTGGTGCATTGTGCGGATGGCGCCCATTTTGAATCTTAATAAAGTAATTAAGTTATTGTTTATATTGATATAAATATAACTGGCACAGCTTTTGCTTGATAGCTATACAAGGAATTTCCCTTGGATTGTTTATTAGGAGTGCAACATATGAAAACTTACTTAACTCTCTCAGCGATCGCTTTGGCAGCAGCTGCTACTTTATCTTCTGGCACAGTGCTTGCACAAGCTGCGGCGCCAGCGGCTACACCAGACTTTGTTGTGACTGGTAACTTTGGTATCACCAGTGATTACCGTTTCCGTGGAATTTCACAAAATGATTTAGATCCCGCATTTCAGGGCGGCTTTGATGTTGCTCATAGCTCAGGTTTGTACATTGGCACATGGGGCTCAAACGTTTCTACATGGACTGCTGGTACAGGTTCCTTTGAGATGGATTTCTATGGCGGTTATAAAACAACAGTTGGAGATCTAGGTGTTGATGTGGGTGTGATTGCTTATAAATATCCAGGTACAACTGCATCTGGAAGATCTGAAACAGAAGAGATGTACCTAGGTTTTACATATGGACCAGCAGTATTTAAAACTTCCTATGTTTTGGGTAAAGATTATTTTGCATCCGCTGGATCAGACAACTCTGGAACAATGTATTACGACTTAACTTTAGCCAAAGAGATCATGCCAAAGTTGACCGCTTCAGTACATGCTGGCTATACAGATTATAAAAAAGATGGTGAGTCTGCGGTTGGCGGTAAATTTTCATATGCAGACTACAACGTTGGTCTTACATACGACTTAGGCAATGGTTTTACAACATCTGCTAAGTATTTTTGGAACGATGAGAAGGCAGGAACAAAATCCTATGCTGGCACAACAGGTTCTGGTACTGGAAAAAATCTACTTAAAGACGGTTTCGCAGTATCTCTAACTAAAACTTTCTAACCCAGCGATCTCACGGAGAAACCTATGAAATTAATCACAGCAATTATCAAGCCCTTCAAGCTTGACGAGGTGCGTGAGGCGCTATCAGAAGTTGGCGTTTCAGGTATTACCGTCACTGAAGTCAAAGGCTTTGGACGACAAAAGGGCCACACCGAGTTGTATCGCGGTGCTGAGTACGTTGTTGATTTTTTGCCTAAAGTAAAAATTGAGGCGGCAGTGGATGATGGCATTGTTGAGCGCGCCATCGAAGCGATCGAAAAATCAGCAAAAACCGGCAAGATCGGTGATGGCAAGATTTTCGTGTCATCTATTGAACAAGTTATCCGCATTCGTACCGGTGAAACCGGTCAGTCTGCTCTTTAAAGCGAGGTATC
>JBEIOY010000125.1:0-4174 GCA_040377355.1 Burkholderiaceae bacterium
AAATGCGCATCTACGGCACGGTGCAAACGCAACATGCCGCCTGCTTTGATATTGATGGCCTGTGACAGTGCCAATGGATTCGCCTCTAAAACACCGCCAGCAACTGGCACACCCGCTGCATGAACCACCATGCGCACCGTGCGATTCATTTTGCTAACAACAGCTTTGATCTTTTCAATAGCAGCATCATCGCCAATGTCAGCAATGCAATAACTCATATGTTCTGAGCTACTCACTAATTTTTTCAAATCATCTTCTGAGCGACCGACTGCCAATAAATGCAATCCAGATTCGACTAAGCGACGTGTCACTGTTTCACCTAATGCACCGGTGGCGCCAACCATGACGACTAGCTCACGCTCTTGATTGGTTTTTGTCATTTAAAACCTTTAAAAAAAATGGTCACTTAGCAAAACACCAAGTGACCCAATACTTAATTGAATAAAAAAACTTAACTAACAATGGTTAAGAAAGATTCATGCAACTTACCAGTCGTATGATCTAAACCATAACCAAATTCATCAAATGTCCATTTGATTGGCTCCCAATCTGGGTATGGCTCATAGCTGCCGCAGAATGTTTCGAAGCGGTTACCAGATGGATCCCACGCATAAATAGTTGTACCGCGTGTCACGCCATGACGTGTTGGGCTAAGGTCTACAGGCACCTTATTCATGCCAATGATGTCAGCTGCACGTAGAACTTTCTCCCAAGACTCTAGGCGGTAAGAGATGTGATGCAACTTGCCTGGCTCTGGATGCTCGACAAAAGCAATGTCGTGGGCTTTGTGTGAACAGCTCATAAAATAAGCAGCGGTGTGCTCACCATCAGGCGCCATCACATACTCAACGACTCTAAAACCCAACACCTTTGTAAATAATTCTTTATTGGCATCAATGTTTGGTCCATACAATAAGCCATGATCCATACGAATCGGTGCAATACCATGTTCTGCTGTTTTAAGATTCCATGGAGCAGGGTTTAGCAAACCAGAGCCATTGCCCACATGAGTTTTTTCTGCATACAACTCAAAGAAATGGCCGGTTGGCGCTTGAAAGCGCACGCGTTCGCCTGTTTCTAATAATTCACCGGCTGGAATACGCTCAGTTTTAACACCGTAAGCATTTAAATCTTTTTCGAGCTGATTAAGTGTTGCCACATTCAAAACTCTAAAACCAAAGAAATCAATGCCTGCACGATCAGCTTGACGAATGATCACGCTGTGATGATCACGTTCATCCCAACCTTTGAAGTAATGACGACCAGAAGCATCTTTACCTGTTTCTACCAAACCCAAAACATTTCTATAAAAATGTAATGCCTCTTCCAAATCTAATACGCGAATCTGTGCGTGACCTGGTCTTAATACGCCTGTCATTGCCATCTTAATTCTCCTTATTATTTTCTTAAAAAAAGATATTTTTAAGAATCAACCAACACATTTATTTAGCCTTCTGATTGTGATACGAATACATCGTTAAATCAATCAGAATTTCCCCTATGCCCACAGATATATTGCCCGAAAACCCCCTGCCCACAATGTCATCAGGGTGACTAACTAATTCAGATTTTCAAAAACATCACCCTTAAATTACCAAATCCAATAAAAAAGGGTCACTATCAAGTGACCCTTTTTGAGTGCTGTGAATAATCAAAGATTTGATGGTACTGAAGGCAATCCGGACAGCGCCATTGCCAACTCTTTTTCATCGTATTGCTCATCGGTTAACTCACCAGCAAAGTATTTCTGGTATGCAACCATATCAAAGTGACCATGGCCACATAGATTGAAGACAATCGTCTCACTGCGACCTTCGCGCTTGCAACGAAGCGCTTCTTCAATGACTCCCTTAACTGCATGATTGGCCTCAGGCGCCGGCACAATGCCTTCGGCACGAGCAAATAAAACGCCTGCAGCAAAGCACTCACCTTGCGTGTATGAAGTTGCTTCGAGTAAACCCAACTCCTTTACATGAGAAACCAATGGTGCCATACCGTGATATCGCAAACCACCTGCATGAAACCCTGGCGGGGTAAAAGTAGAACCCAAAGTATGCATTTTTGTCAGTGGTGTCAAATGAGCTGTATCACCAAAGTCATAAGCATACTTGCCACGTGTTAATGATGGACAGGCTGCTGGCTCAACAGCCACAATTCTTGGCATCTTGCCGCCACGCAAACCTTGGCCGATAAATGGGAAAGCAATGCCTGCAAAGTTAGAGCCGCCACCCGTACAAGCCACGACGACATCAGCCTGAACATCAGCCATCTCCAACTGCTGAATGGATTCAATACCTGTGACCGTTTGATGCAAAAGAACGTGATTCAAAACTGAACCGAGAGCATATTTGGTGTCATCTCTTTGTGCTGCCACCTCAACCGCCTCAGAAATAGCAATGCCTAAACTGCCAGGATGATCAGGTCTTTCTGCCAATACTTGACGTCCGTAAACAGTTTCTTGAGATGGGGACGCCACACAACGTGCGCCATAAGTTTCCATCACGGCTCGGCGATACGGCTTTTGATCGTATGAAACACGTACCTGAAATACCAATACCTCTAGGCCAAAAATACCGCCCGCAAAAGAAATTGAAGTGCCCCATTGGCCAGCCCCAGTTTCTGTTGTTAATTTCTTAACCCCTTCTTGCGCATTGTAAAAAGCTTGTGGCACTGCAGTATTCGGTTTGTGGCTACCAGCAGGACTCACGCCCTCATACTTATAGAAGATTTTTGCTGGTGTACCCAAGGCTTTTTCTAAGCGATGTGCACGGTACATCGGGGATGGTCGCCATAACTTATAAACATCTTGAACAGGCTGAGGAATCTCAATGTCTCGTTCCGTGCTGACCTCTTGGAGAATTAACTCCATCGGAAATAAAGGCGCTAAATCATCTGGGCCCACGGGTTGCAAGGTCCCAGGGTGTAACACGGGAGGCAATGCCTTCGGTAGGTCAGCCTGGATGTTGTACCAGGATTTAGGCATTTGGGATTCATCGAGTAAATATTTAGTTCTTTCAGACATCTCAGGCAATTCCTATGTTAATTTTCAGCAAACCTCTATTAAAACAACATTATAGAACCTTTGAAATAGGCATTTCCCTGAGTTCTCAATAAAAAAGCCAACCTTAACTGGATTGGCTTTTAAGAAAATGCGCCTTCAATTAAGTTTTCTGCTCTTGGTCAATCAGCTTCAAAAGTGCCTTTCTGACTTTTACGGGTGCAATATCGTTACTCATTAAAACCGGATTTAGCCCCAAAAAGTCCGTTGTACCCATTTCCTTGTGGACCATTTCCAAAATAGGAATGTCTTCAGTTTCAAAAGCTTCATGCATCGCCTTGATTTTCATCTGGTTATATTCGCCATCTTCCTCAATATGGTTGCGGCGAGTAGCAAAAAAATAATGTGTTGAATCTTCGGTTTCTGGTGTGGTTGTGTGTAAGTCATATTGCCCCACACAATTTTCAAGATCTAATTTAACTTCCGGGGTTTGGGTTGCCCCCACCGATAGCTGAATATGCGATGGCGGCGTCCAGGTAATATCAAAAAATTGCCTGGCTTCTGCCTGAGGTTCTGGTAAAAATTGATTCAGAATTAACAACGCAGGCGTTTGTTTCCATTCCCAGCCAGCACGAACCATTCGGTCATTTTCTTGAATTTTTGGAATCAAAGGAGATAGCTGCCCACGCGTTGAAATAATCTCGCCATGCACATGATCAATATGACTTAAATCCATCACATTGTCAGTTAGCAATTGGTAGTTGGCATTCACATGCATATAAGTATGTCCAACACTATTGAGATGACCATTGGTCAACATGCTGTAGTCAGGCAACTTGCTTGGGTCGGCTGCCTCATCTCCCATCCAGATCCAAATAAATCCATACTTCTCCATCAATGGAAAGGTTTGCACTTTTGCAGCTTTTGGTATCAATCCATTGCCATGAGGGTTGTGCGTGCACTTACCCTCGCAATCAAATTGCAACGCGTGATACAAACAAGAAATTCCATCACCAACCCGCTTACCAAGGTGCAATGGTGCAAATCGATGCGGACAACGATCATGCATCCCAATCGGAGTGCCATCCATCTTTCGATAAATCAACACTGGCTTATTCAAGATTGTTCGATGAAAGAGTTCCTCACCCTTCACATCCGTTGAGATCGCAGCCACAT
>JBEIOY010000010.1:0-18628 GCA_040377355.1 Burkholderiaceae bacterium
CGGTCAAATTGAAGTTTTGACGAACGGCTTCTCTGACAAACTTGAATTGATGAAGATTCATGGCTGACGACCCTTATATGTATTTAATCGTATATTAAACACATTCTATATGCTTTTTAGAAATTAAGGGGTGTTTGAGCTACTTCTTCTCTTGAAGGTGCTTTGTTTGTACTGGTGGGACTTTTTAAACCTTAGATACCCATCGAATGCCGGCAATGGCCAATAAGAAGTAAATGAGGGCGGGAATAACTGCACTCAAAAACGGTGGCCAGGCACCCAGTAAGCCCGCGTGTGAAAAGAGGCTGTTGAAGAGCTGGAAGCTGATACCCATCATGATTCCGCCGAAGACTTTATAGCCAATACCACCAGAGCGTGTTTGGAGGTAAGCAAAGGGCAAAGCCAAAGCCAACATCACCAAGATCGTGAATGGATAGATGACTTTTTTCCAGAAAGAAATCGCATAGCGTTGATAGTCTTGCTTATTCTCTTGAAGGTGGTTGATGTAGCTGAATAAATTAACGATGGATAAGCGATCGGGTTTGATCAACAAAGCGCCCAGTAATGCTGGGCTGACTTCTGTTTCAATGTCTAACGAATCAGCTCGTTTGATGGTAGTTGAAAAGCTTGGGTCTAGGCGATTGGATGAGTTGATTTCAGTGAAACGTGTTTCAGTGACTTTATTTAAACGCCAGACACCGTTACCAACAAACTGAACTGTCTCAGCAGTGCGACTCAATAACAGGCGGTATTCGCCGTCAAACTCATACATCCTAAAGCCACGAATAATTTCATTGGTTTCCAAAGAGCCCACATTGATGTAACGAATACCTTTTTGGACCTGGCCTTTGCCGTCATTGCCCCTTAATTTATCTTTGATCCAAGCGCCCGAGCGGAACTCTAAAACTTCTTTGCCTTGATTAAGGGCGCTTAAGCGAACATTCTTGGAAACCCCTTCACTTAAAGGGCCCAGCACCTCGCTCATCAATAAAATCAAGAAAGCAATGGGCACTGCGATTTTCATCAAAGTGACCAAAGATTTTTTGGTATCAAGGCCCGCAATGCGCAAAATCGTGTATTCAGATTGTGCGGCCATATTGGCCATGACATAGATGCCAGCAATCAATCCTGCAATCGGCATGATTTCTACAAGGCGACTAGGCACTCTGAGAAGAACTGTGATGAATGCCAGTAATACCGTGTATGTATTGGTGGTGTCACCCATTTCAGTGATGAAATCAAAAAATATGAACAACGAAATCAAGGCAAACAAAATAAAAACAAAAGATAAATAAATTTGTTTTGCTAAATAACGTTCGTAGACGAGTGGGAAAAGCTTATGCCACATATTTATTGCGCCCCATTTTCTTTGGGGGAGTCTTTACTCAGCATCCATTTTTTGTAGCGACCAAACAATGTGATCGATCTATTTTGGCGATAAATGATCAAAGCAAGACCTATCAATGCAATCACCACATGCAGCAACCACCATCCAATAGAGAATGAAATTTTTCCTGTGCTGACCCATGCCTGCATTAATTTAAGCAAATTAGAGTAGGTGAAATAAAGCAAGACAGCCATGATCAGTGCGGTATACCGGCCTCTGCGGGGATCCATGTATGACAGTGGAATGGCAATAATGGCAAAAACAAAGGCCATTAAGGGTAAGCCAATGCGCCAAAGAATTTCACCAAGATGTGCTTTATTGAGATCTTGAATTAAAACCCACGCAGGTAATGTTCTTGGGCCATTGATGATGGGATCAATTACTTTGTCTGCAAGCTTGACTGTGTATTTATCAAATTCGGTGATTCTAAAATCAGTGTTGCCAGGAGTTCCTTCGTAGCGTCTGCCAGTCTCTAGAATCAGTTGCTTTTCACCGCTGGGCAGATTTTGAATAAACCCCTCTTTGGCCACAGCCACCAATTGGCGTTCTTTACCAAAATCAGTCACAAAAACATTTTTGATCACATCTGTTTCTGGATTCATGCTTTCGATAAAAAATACGCGATTGTTACCAGAGGACTCGCGGAACTGACCGGGCGCTAGCATCGAAATATCATCACGTTGCTGAAAGCGTTGCTTGATCGTGGCTGATTGCTCGCTGGCCCAAGGAGAAACAAAAATTGAGAGAAGAGCGATGGCCACAGCAATTGGTGCTGTGAAATTTAAGATGGGGCGCAAAATCTTCAACAGGCTGATGCCTGCTGTTTGCCAAATAACCATTTCTGAGTCTTTGTACCAACGAGTCAAGACCATCAAAATGGCCACAAAAACCGAAGCAGTTAATAAAATCGGCAGGTAATTGATCATGCCTAGGCCAATTAAAACCAGAGCATCTTTGGGGTTGGCGGTGCCGCTGGCGGCATTACCTAAAACTCTGATCATTAAATTTGTTAAAACGAGCGTGACCAAAACCATGAACACCACACCTGTGGTGAAATTGAGTTCTTGTCGAAGGGCTCTTTTAAAGATCATAAAAAGCGAAGCTGGGCGATAATGATTGGTATTAGAAGCTTCCCTTGCGCAAAGGTTAAACAAAGGAAATCCACATGGAATGTAGCACGAAAGTATTTGGAGAGGGCTCTTTAGGCATAAAGGCTCAAATGTCTACTGTCACTGGTTGCTTGGTATGGGCTTTTCCTGCCAACAATATCAAGAATGCCAAGAAGTTATCTGGCGGCTTGGGAGCGCTGAATGCTGCCACACATGGGGCTGTTGCAAGAGCTATTGAGAGCAAAGACCTCGATACAGCATCTGGCAGCCATGTTTTACTCAATGCCACCGATGCATGGGCCAAATTAGGTCTTAAGGCCGACAGATTGTTGTTAGTTTGTTGTGGTGAGGAGCCAAAGGTCAAGCCAAAGCAGGGCGGCAACAATTGTTCTAAATGGATTTCTGCTGGCCTAAAGTCTTTAATTGCCACCACAGTCAAGGATGCTGTTTGGGTGTTCGATGATTTTTCAGCCAAAGATGGATTGACTCAGGTGCGCCTCTTGGTTCAATTGGCCCGTGAACAAGTTTATAAATTTGGTGCACGTCATCCTCAATTTAAAACCAAGCCTGTTGAAAAATCGCCATCCCTCAAGAAGTTAGTGATTGCTAGTCATGCAAAAAATAATAAAGCTGTGACTGAGGCTGTTGCCGAAGGTCGTGCGATTGCCAATGGTATGGATTTGGCCAAAGACCTTGGCAATTTACCCCCTAATATTTGTAATCCAACATATCTATCCACAAGCGCTAAAAAACTGGGTAAAGAGCTTGGCTTGAAGGTTGAGGTTTTGGGTCGTAAAGAGATTGAAGCTTTGAAGATGGGCGCTTTCTTAGCTGTTACTCAAGGCGCTGTGACCTCTCCTCAATTCATTGTGATTCGTCATCAAGGTGGTCGTGCCGCTGATGCGCCAGTGGTCTTGGTGGGTAAGGGCATTACCTTTGATACAGGTGGTATTTCATTAAAGCCCGGTGAAGGCATGGATGAAATGAAATATGACATGTGCGGTGCTGCATCAGTGATCGGTACTATGCGCGCGGTAGCGGAACTCAAGTTAAAGAAGAATGTAATTGGCGTTATTCCAACTTGCGAAAACATGCCTTCAGGTCAAGCCACTCGTCCTGGTGACATTGTTACCAGCATGTCTGGTCAAACGATTGAGATCTTGAATACCGACGCAGAAGGTCGCCTCATTCTTTGTGATGCCTTGACCTATGTTGAAAGATTTAAACCTGCGGCTGTGATTGATATCGCAACCTTGACGGGTGCTTGTGTGATTGCATTGGGTGCGGTTCATTCAGGCTTGTTCTCAGATGATGATGCCTTGGCTGAGAGTTTGCTCAGTGCCGGTCGCACATCACAAGACACAGTTTGGAGAATGCCGCTGGACAGTGCATACCAAGAACAACTCAAATCTAACTTTGCAGACATGGCCAATATTGGTGGGCGTCCTGCAGGCAGCGTGACAGCAGCTTGTTTCTTGGCCAGATACACCGAGAAATATTCATGGGCGCATTTAGACATTGCTGGAACAGCCTGGAAGAGTGGGGCGGCCAAAGGTTCTACAGGTCGACCAGTGCCTTTGTTGGTGAATTATCTTTTGACAAAATAAGTCATGGCCAGAATCGATTTCCACAGTCAAGTTAATAACAAGCCTCAGTACAGTTGTCGCTTGATCAGAAAGATCATGTTAAGCAAGCATGAAGACTTGCCCATGAGAAATATCGTGGTCGTTGGTTCTTCAAACTTTTTAAAAGAGCTTGATCAGCAACTTTGGTCTTTCAGTTCAACAGAATTTTTGCCACATGCCTGGGGTAAAGATGATGTTGCCAATGAAACGCCAATTGTCTTTGTTGAAAGTTTTGAGTCACCAGAATTAGATCATTTGCCTCATGGGGATGTTTTGATTCATGTGGGTCAGAATTTACCTGTTTCAGTAGAAGCGCTTGCACAAAGATTTCCACGCATTGTTGAAATTGTTTCTACCGATGAAGCTGATCGTCAGGCTGGTCGCGAGCGTTATAAAGCTTATCGCGATCAAGGCCATGAACTTCATAACTTTGATCAAACAGGTCAATAACTGTTTTTAGCTCAATATCTATCAATCAATTATTCAACATCTGACACTTTAAGAACATACACATGGCTTTGATGCACCCTCAGTTTGATCCCATTGCTATCAGCCTAGGGCCTGTTGCGGTTCATTGGTATGGCTTGATGTATTTATTTGCCTTTGCTCAATTTTTACTTTTAGGTAAGTTGCGTACCAAGCAGGCTCACTATCAGCATCTCAGTTATAAATACATTGAGGATCTTTTGTTCGCGGGTGTGATCGGTGTGATTTTGGGCGGACGTCTGGGTTATGTGATTTTTTACATGCCAGCCCACTATTTAAGTCACCCATTGGACGCACTCAAAGTCTGGGAAGGTGGCATGTCTTTTCATGGCGGCTTCTTGGGTGTACTTGTTGCCATGCTTTGGGCTGCTAAAAGAAATCAGCAGAGATTCTTTGAAGTAACAGATTTGATTGCCCCTTTGATTCCATTTGGACTTGCATTTGGACGTTTGGGTAACTTCATCAATGGTGAGTTGTGGGGCAGACCTACAGACCTCTCGTGGGCCATGATTTTTCCGCAAGCAGGTGACATGGTGGCAAGGCACCCATCACAGCTGTATCAATTCATGGGCGAAGGCATTATTTTGGGAGTGGTGCTTTGGTGGTATGCAAGTAGGCCCCGAGCAATTGGTCAAGTATCTGGCTTATTCCTCTTGGGCTATGGCACCTTTAGATTTTTAGCAGAGTTTGCCCGTGAACCAGATAGCTTCTTGGGACTTTTGAGCCTAGGCCTGTCGATGGGGCAATGGCTGTCTTTGCCAATGATTGCGTTTGGCGTTTACTTGCTCAGTCGCAATCCAAAATAAAGCTCTCAGGCACTTAAGACTTTAAGTATTTCTAGGTAATTTCCCTTTTCAAGGGTATTTACCAATGTATTCAATAATGTATACAAAATATATTGAGTACATGTCATTAAAAGTAGTTAAAACAGCCCTTTATGTCGAAGTCACCGAGCAATTGCGTTCGATGATCGCTGGAGGAGTTTTATCTCCTGGAACTTGGATTGACGAGCAAAAATTAGCAGAGCAATTAGGAGTCTCTAGAACTCCCTTCAGAGAGGCCATCAGAATTCTCGCGTCAGAAGGCTTGCTAAGGATAGAGCCTCGCCGTGGTTGCTACGTCACTGAATTAAATGAAAAAGATTTAGATGAAATTTTTCCCTTGATGGCGATGCTTGAAGGACGTTGTGCATTTGAAGCAACATCTAAAGCCACTAAGCAAGATTTAGATGCTTTAGAGGTGCTCCATAAAAAACTTAAAGCCTGCGCCAAAGACAAAGATATTGATCGCTACTATGCAACTAACAGAGAAATACATTTGGCGATTCAACATCTGGCTGGTAACGAGTGGTTGACTCAAATGGTTCATGACTTAAGAAGAATTTTGAATCTGTCCCGTCATCGCAGCCTGCATCATCGGGGCAGAATTGAAGAGTCCTGTAAAGAACATTTGGCAGTGTTTGAGGCCTTGAAAGCAAGAGACGCCAAAAAGGCCGAGATCTTGATGAAAGATCACATCCAAAATCAACGTGAAGCTTTGAGACAGTTGAAGTTTGAGCAGAGGTTAACGGCATGATTTTGGATAAGATGCTCAGGGCCAGGCACATGACTAAAACCATCAGCGCCACTAAAAAATTGCTATCTGAGCGTGGCGAATCAAATGCTGCGAGCATGGCCAGTGATTTGATCGAGAACTTTAAAACGCTGGATGATGAACAAAAGTCTGAATATTTTGTGCATTTGGCAGAAAAATTTAATCCCAGCCCCGCCGATGTTTTGAGTGCAGCCGAGTTGTATGCCCAAGAACCAACTGCAGATAACTTTGTTTGGCTCATGAAAGTATCTGAGTCGCCAAGACAAGAGCTTCTGCGTCGTTTAAATCGCGCTCCGGGTGGTACGCACATGATCATCAATATGCGTCATCAAGTACTTAAGCTATTGCCAAAGAGACCTGAATTAAAAGCAGTCGATGCCGACATGAAACATTTATTGAATTCTTGGTTTAATCCAGGGTTCTTGAAAATGCACCAAGTCGATTGGCGATCGCCAGCACATATTTTGGAAAAGATCATTCAGCATGAGGCTGTTCATGAGATCGATGGTTGGGATGATTTGCGTCGACGCTTGCAGCCGGACCGTCGTTGTTTTTCTTTCTTTCATCCACAGTTACCAGATGAGCCATTGATCTTTGTTGAAGTGGCACTGCTGCCTGATATTGCGGGGGCTATTGCGCCATTGGTAGATAAAAAATCGCCAGCATTGGAAAGTAATCAATATAAGTGCGCTATCTTCTATTCAATCAGTAACTGTCAGCCTGGCTTGCGCGGAGTTTCTATGGGGAACTTCTTGATCAAGCGAGTGGCTGAGAGTTTGAAGAAAGAGTTTCCTGCACTGAAGACTTTTTGCACTCTATCGCCAATTCCAGGATTGATGGATTGGTTGGGAGCGCATGCGGACTTACCCCTAGATCATTTAAAGCCTGCTGTGCTTGAGAAGTACCAGGAGGCTATCAAAGTCTTTAATTTAAAGGACAAATCTTGGAGTGACTGCTTACAAAATGGCTGGCACCCAGACCTTTCTTCCTTAAAGGAAAAAGAGGCTTTGATGGCGTTGTCCGCCATTTACTTGCTATATTACTCACCACGAAGAGGTGGTAATTCTGTGGCCAAGTTTCATCTTGGAAATGGGGCAAAATTACATCGAATCAATTGGTCTGGGGACTTATCTAAAAAAGGTATCAAGCAGTCTGCAGGTTTGATGGTGAATTACCTTTATGACCTTGATAAGGTAGAAGATAACCATGAACGCTTTGTGAATGGTGAAGTGATTTATTCAAGAGCGGTTTCGCAGCTGGTATGAGTTTTAATTTGATTTAATCAGTAGCAATAGTTTCAGATAGTTTAATTGGAGTACGAGGAGACAAAATGAAAAAATCAGTAAACGTAGTGGGTCGCTTGACCTCAGTAGTGGGTGCAGTAGCAGCGTTTGCTGCAGTAGGTTTTTCAATGGGATCAACAGCTGTGATGGCTGATCCAAATTGGCCTAATAAGCCAGTCACAATCATTGTTCCATTCCCAGCCGGTGGCGGTACTGATGCTTTTGCACGCCCTTTATCAGCCACGATGAATAAATTGATGAACAAACAATTTATTTTGGATTACAAGGGTGGTGCTGGCGGTACGTTGGGTGCCGGTGTTGCTGCTAAAGCAGCTCCCGATGGTTATACCTTCTTCATGGGTGCGGTTCACCATGCGATTGCTCCATCGATGTATCCAAAGCTAGATTACGATATTGAAAAAAGCTTTGTACCAATTGCTTTGGTTGCTGCTCCGCCACAAGTGATTGTGGCCAGTCCAAAATTACCTGCGAATGATTTGAAGGGTTTGATCAGTTACGCCAAAAAGAATCCTGGTAAATTGAACTTCAGCAGTGCCGGTAATGGCACATCACACCATTTGGCTGGTGAGCAATTCAAAGAAATGAGCAAGACATTTATCACCCACATCCCTTACCGTGGCGCTGGTCCAGCACTGATTGATTTGATGGCTGGTCAAGTAGATATCATGTTTGATGGCATGGGCTCATCTGCTCAGCACATCAGAAGCGGCAAGATCAAAGCGATTGCAGTTGCCTCAAATAAACGCAATCCTGCTTTCCCAAATTTGCCAACAGCATCTGAAGCAGGTTTACCGGGCTACGAAGTCAGCACATGGTATGCCTTGTGGGCTCCAAGAGGTACTCCACAGCCGATTATCGACAAGATGACTGCTGAAGTAACAAGGGCAATGAACACGCCTGAGCTAAAAACAATTTGGCTTAACAACGGTTCAGAAACTCCTAATTTGACAGGCGAAGCTTTTGGAAAGTTTGTTAGTTCTGAGGTTAAACGTTGGAATCAGGTTGTGAAAGATTCTGGCGCCAAGATGTAATTAGCATTTAACAATTTAAGTTGAGATTCAGATGAATTTATATGAGTTACTAGAATCCGGCTTTCCAAAAGAGAAACCATCATGCGCAATTGAAACGCATGATGGTTTGTTTTATAGCTGGGATGATTTAGAAAAGGCCACATCAAAAATGGCCAACCTTTTGACAAGTTTGCGCTTGCCTCAAGGTTCCAGGGTTGCGGTTCAGGTTGAGAAATCACCTGAAGCACTCTTTTTATATTTGGCAACACTTAAAGCAGGTTTGGTGTATTTGCCATTGAACACTGCTTATCAAGCTGCTGAGATTGAGTACTTTATTGGCAATGCTGAACCAGCGGTGATGGTGTGCAGCCCCAAGAACTTTTCTTGGGTATCAAAGGTGGCATTCAAAGCTGGCACTAAAAATGTTTTCACCTTGGGTGATGACCGCACTGGCACGCTCTTAGATCGTGCAACAACACAATCTGATAAGTTCATAACGGTCAAACGTGATGATGACGATCTAGCGGCCATTCTATATACCTCAGGCACGACTGGTAGAAGCAAGGGCGCGATGTTGACCCATGGCAACTTGGGCAGTAATGCCGCAGTCCTGAAGAAGTTCTGGGCCTGGAAAAAGGGCGATGTTTTATTACATGCTTTGCCAATTTTCCATGTGCATGGATTATTCGTTGCTTCCCATGGCGCTTTGCTCAATGGTAGCAAGATGATTTGGTTGCCACGTTTGGATACCAAAGAGCTGATCAAGCACATGCCAAGATCAACTGTGATGATGGGTGTGCCAACGTTTTATGTGCGCCTATTGTTAGATAAAGAGTTCACCAAGCAAACGGTTAAAAATATGCGCTTGTTTGTTTCTGGTTCTGCGCCGTTGTTGACTGAGACCTTCAATCTTTTCAAAGAAAGAACGGGCCATACGATTCTTGAGCGTTATGGCATGAGTGAAACAGTGATGTTGGTTTCTAATCCCTATGAGGGTGCTCGTGTAGGTGGCTCTGTCGGCGTGCCTTTGCCTAAGACCCAGGTTCGCGTCACAACCGATGACGGTAAGCTTTGCGGTGTTAATCAAATCGGCAGTGTTGAAGTCAAAGGGCCGAATGTTTTCAAAGGTTACTGGCGCATGCCTGAAAAAACCAAAGAAGAGTTCACCAAAGACGGTTGGTTCAAAACAGGTGATGTTGGGCGTTGGGGCGGCGAGACCAGCGCTGGCAAAGTGCCTGATAACTATCTTTGCATCGTTGGTAGAAGTAAAGATTTAATCATTTCCGGAGGTTACAACGTCTACCCAAAAGAGATTGAGAGTTTTATTGATGACATGAATGGGGTTGATGAGAGCGCTGTGATTGGCGTACCTCACCCTGATTTTGGTGAAGCCGTGGTGGCAGTGGTAGTTGCTAAACCTGGAGCCAAACTAAATTCAGATGCAATGATTGCTGATTTAAAGAGCAAGATTGCTAATTTCAAGGTACCAAAGAAAATCATTGTTGTTTCTGAGTTACCAAGAAATGCCATGGGTAAAGTACAGAAAAATATTCTGCGCCAAACCTATGCATAGGCTTTAGACCTATGTTCAGAAAATAGTATTGGATAGTTGATAGCCGACAGTAGATAGTTGTAAGCACAAGGCCTTCTTACGAAGGCCTTGTGCTTTTATTGAGAATCTTTTAGCAAAGACCTTTTAATAAACACCTAAAGTGATCAGACCTTTGTTGAGCATGTAGGCTGATAGTACGAACAGCACCAAGGCAAAGACTTTTTTCAGTTGTGCCACATTGAGTTGGTGGGCCACTTTGGCGCCAAGGGGTGCGGTGACGACGCTGGCCAGCGCAATACAAATAAGGGCTGGCACATAGATGTAACCAATAGAGCCGCTGGGGAGGTTGGGGTTGCCATAGCCGCTGATGATGTAAGCAATCGCGCTGGCTAGAGCAATTGGGAATCCCAGGGCAGCCGAAGTGGCAACAGCGCTGTGCATGGTGACGTTACACCAAGTCATGAAGGGGACTGACACGAAGCCACCGCCAGCACCAACTAGGCTTGATAAAAATCCAATGAAGCTGCCGGCACCAAACATACCTACTTTGCCCGGGAGTGTGCGACTTGGCTTTGGTTTTTTATTGGCTAACATTTGGTAGCCTGAAAAACCAACAAACAAAGCAAAGATCAAAGAGAGCCAAGATGTTTTAAGTAGAGCAAATAATTTTCCGCCGCCTAAAAGAGCGCCGATCAAGATGCCTGGCACTAATAGAATAACGATGTCCCATCGCACGGCACCACGCTTATGATGGGCTCTGACAGAAGATAGCGAAGTAAAGATGATCGTGGCCATCGATGTCGCAATCGCTATATGAACCACTACTTCGAGTGGAAAGCCATAGAGTGTGAATAAGAAGGTCAGGAAGGGCACCATGATCATGCCTCCACCTATCCCTAATAAACCAGCTGCAAAGCCTGTGAAACTTCCAAGAACTGCTAGTGCACCGATTTGAATAAGGGTCATTGATTGCTCAGTTATTTAAATTTATAAAATTGTTGATTGAGGTAAGCCACTAAATCAGCTTCGTCTTCGGGAAATAAGTCCAAGCGCATTTCTGTGTTGCACATACTCACCATGAACTTGAGGCGTGCGGGATCTTTAACTTTACGATCAGCTCTGGTGTAGATGATGTCACCATTACCAAGGCCAGATTTTTGGGCATGACATTGATAGCATTTGGCTTGATGAAGAGTTTTACCATTATTAACATCTGCAGAAAAAACTGGTGATGCAATGACGGCGCATACAACTGTAAAAGTTGCTGTGATGATTGATTTTTTGAGCATCGCGATCTCCCACTAAAGGTCTTTTAAAAGATTCCCCACCTTGGCCGCTAGGCCGTCATCCTGAACCCAGTAGGTTCAAGTTGGCGTGGCAATAATGTTTCGGGTGCATCAAGTCTTTCAGGGAGAGCATGACTCGAAGTCAGACTCTGTGAGTAACGAGGCGCTCGCGCCCACACTATATGGCCCACGCCTGATGCTTGCGCATCGGTTCAAGGAGTTATTGGCCTTGGCGCACCAGGTAGGGAAAGCATTTTCAGCGCAGAATCAACGGATGCTTCGATTTGATCAACTTTGCCTTGTAGGGCAACCATTTGATCAAGACTGGCACCAGGGTTTTCTGTGTTGCTGAGATTCATTTTGGCTGCTTGAAGGTCGCCTGCTAATTTAATAGCGGTCATGATGGCGGCACGTTCAATGCTGCGGTTACCAGCAGACAATGCCGCTTCTAGTTGTTCGTCAACAAGGGCGGCGGCAGCTCTGAGGCTGGTTTCGTGTTCTGGCGTTGTGGAAAACGCAAATTTTTGACCTGCCAAAGTAAGTTCAATGCGGTGTTGGCTCATTGCATATCCTTAGGGTGGACAGAGAGTAAGTCCAATTGACCGGTATCTGCCTGGCTTGGCAATTTTTCCAAGATTTGCTGAATCCGTGCTTGAGCATCTTCAATCTTTGTCTCAAGGGTCATGCGTTCTCTATGGGATTGCTCAACAGCTTCTAGCAAAGCCTTGGTTTTACCCTCTAGGCGCTCTAGACTGTCTTGCAAGCGGCTATATGAATTGTTTGTAAGTTCTGACATGAATATATTGTATCCATCTCTGGCATTAGGGCAACAAATAAAAAAGCCCGCTTGAAGCGGGCTTGATTTTAATGATGAAAGTGCTAGAAAACGTAGCGTCCTGAAATGCTGAAATTACGACCTGGGTTTGGATATAAGGTCATTTTGAATGGAATATTATAAGCAGGTGAGGACTTGTAAATCGAGTAATCTGAATAGTTTTTGTCAAAAATATTCTCAATTCTTGCAACCCAAGTCCATGATTTATCTTTGACGATATAGGCAGCATCTCCAACTAAGTATCCTGAGCTTTTTTCTTGTGTGTTTGAAGTATCTTCTGATGCATATTTACCAGCTGCTCCACGCGCAGAAATATCAATAATGTGATTATTGTTTAGATGGGTTTCAATACCAAATCCGCCGCTGTGTTGAGCAACCCCCGGAGTTTTTTTACCAGCATTTTCTCCTTGAGAAATTTGAGCATCAATAATTTGTAGATTTAATCGCCCAGTAAACTTTGAATTAAATTTATGCCTGATAGTTGTGTCTACCCCCTTTTTTGTCGTGGGGACTTCATTTTTATTTGAGCCATCTGAAAAGATGATCTCATCAGTTAAGTCACTTTTGAAGAAGCTCACCTTAATCATGCTTTGAGAGTTATTCCACTTCAAGCCTAATTCTTGATCATGAGATATTTGGGGTCTTAATGGACCGCTAAACGATAAGCTATTGTCATCAGCTGTCGGCAGTCTAAAACTATTGCCTTGCTTAACATAGGGTTCAAAGCCGTAGCCTAATTTCTTTGAGTATTGAATTTCATAAGCATTGAGATATTGCCTAATTTGATGTCCATAGCTGCCGTCAGATACTGATGAGTAGGTAACCCCTTCCCATACGTAGGAGCTTGCATAGCTCGGTGTTGCGCCGTAAATAGTGTTACCTATTTGTTCATAGCGCAGACGTCTGCCACCAAAGATAAGCCTGTCAGTTGGGCTTAATTTCAGATCATCATAAAAATAAATGCCTTCGGATTTATGGTTACCTGATTTGTTTGTGAAAGATGGATTCTCTTGATAAGGAGATTCAGTATTGTTTTTTCTGCCGGTAGCTTTTAAGTTCCACTTTGACCAGTCGTAGCCAAAAATAATTGAATTATCTTTACTTAGGAAATGATTAACTTTTATTCTGGGGCTGAATGAATTTGTACTTGTCTCACTATTGGTTTGTCCCCATGCTGTAGGGTAAGCATCTGAATAATAGAAAGATGAAACACTCGAGGCATCATAGTTATAGACCCAGTCGGCTTTCTTTTTTCGGTTATTGAGATCCGCACTTAGTTCAATATTGTCAATCTTGTGGGAGCCAAATAAAGTAATGTTGCTTGAGTCAAATTCAAAGTTAGATTGGTATCCCGGTACTTGAGTTTGCTTGGGAGATGTATTGAGGTAAATGGAAGGAAGTGCTCCAGGTTGCGCTGCTTTTTCTTGATTTCCAAATACTCTGATCCCCGCTGTTGTTTTATCAGATGGATTCCATTGAATAACTGAGCCAATCGATTGTTCATTGGTTTTGTTGTTATCACGGTAATTGTCCGAATGATTAGTTTTCCCAAAAACACTGAAGTTGACGTCGTTAATTTTTTTGGAAGCATAAGCGCTAGAGCTTATTGCATTGAAGCTGCCAATACCACCAGACAGAACCGTCTGATCTTTGTTGTATTTTTTTGTGATGATGTTGATATAACCACTCGTTGCCCCGTTGCCATACAAAACGCTTGAGCCCCCCTTGTGAATCTCAATATGTTCAATAGCTTCAACGGGAATGATTGAGATTCTTGCTGGCGCTCCTTCATCTTCAGAAAGCCTTACGCCATCAAGTAAAACAACCACATTATTGTCGGCGGTATCACCGTAACCGCGCATGTCAATGCTGACATTGTTGCCGCCCCTTAAATCTATTTTGACCGGGATATTGCCTAGCTTTTGTAGAACCTCAGAAACATTCGTTAAACCACTTTTTTCAATTTCAGTTGCAGTAATGATGGTTGTCTGAGGCAAGGCATTTTGAATTGTTTCTTGAAATCTTGAGCCGTAAACAGTGACGGGTTGTAAATCAGACGTTGATTGTGCTTGAGTTGCTGATGCGAGCATGAGCAAGCTTGCCGCAATGAAGGACTTTTTTTTGAATGACATGAGTAAATACTCCAATTAGCTAGACACAATTTCTTTTGACGTGTCTATCCGTTTATCTGGTCTCACCCCGAACCAGGTTTAACAATGTCGCGCACAAGGAGTTGATCAAGACGAGCTTGTATGCCACTCCCCGTAGCACGACTACCAAATAAGTGGGCTGGTTTCCGGGCTTGCGAGTTCCATTGCTGGTGAGCTTGGCTACCTTCCCAGATTCTTATCCAGTGGCGTATTGCCTTGCTTGCTCGTTAACCGTTGCGGGGGCAGCGTCAGATTTGTGTTTACTCACTGACTTCCCATTTAATCAATGCTCAGATGAACATTGACACCACGCTTACTATCTTCTGATTTAACAGAAGATGATGGATTTTAGCATTTAAGTTAATTTTTACCCTGTATATTTCGGTTTATGTCCAAGGTTCAACTTTTTATTATTCTCTTGCTAACATCCTTTCTGAGTATTGCAGTGGGGTTGATGGTTGGCAGTGTCTCGAATGCAGATGCTGCCATCATTTACCAATTGCGTTTACCCAGAGTGTTGGCGGCATTTGCTGTGGGTGGTTTACTGGCCATGTCGGGCAGTCTGTTGCAAGTTTTAACGCGCAACCCCTTAGCCGAACCCTCTGTCTTGGGTGTGTCTGGTGGGGCGTCGGTGGGCGCATTGGCAGTTTTACTGATGGGTGGTGCTGGAACTATTTGGGTTGCTGGCGGTGCTTGGGTAGGAGCGATTGTTGTGATGCTCTTATTGTGGTTGCTGGTTGGTGGTTACTCTGCGCATCCATCACGGATGTTATTGGCTGGGGTCATGATTGCCACGGCTTGCGGCGCGATCAGTACTCTTATGATCACATTCGCTTCCAATGTGGCCATGCCCGGCATGATTCATTGGTTGATGGGTGATTTGGATTCGGTCATCAGCCTTGAAGCGGTGGGTGCGATATTGGGCGTTTGGTTATCTGTGTTGATTTTAGTGTGGAGACTCTCGCCAAAAATCCATTTGCTTCAATTGGGCACTGACAAGGCTTTGACCTTGGGTGTTGATGTGTCTTATGTTCAGTGGATGATGGTTTTGCTGTCTGCTTTATCTGCTGCTGCAGCTGTGTCAATCGCAGGATCAATCGGCTTTGTTGGATTGTTGGTGCCACATCTCTTAAGGGCGTTGATTGTTAAAAAACACGGTCCTGATCAAAAGTTCTTATTGCCGGCTTCTGCTTTATTGGGTGGTACTTTTTTAGTTTTGGCTGACATGTTTGCCAGAACCATCATAGCTCCATCTCAATTACCAGTGGGCATCATCACCGCATTGATTGGTGTGCCAAGTTTCTTGTGGATCTTGTCTCGTTTTAGGCATTGGAATACATGATGACTATTCATTCTGTTGAAAATGCCAACATCGTTTTAGAAACAAAACATTTGGATGTTGAGGTTCCAGGGCGACGCTTGGTCAAAGACTTAAATTGGCAAGTGAAAAAAGGTGAGCGCTGGTGTTTGATCGGTCGCAATGGCGCGGGTAAATCAACATTACTGAGAATCATTGCTGGTGTTCAAGCCAATACTTCTGCTGGGGCAATCAATTGGTTGGGTCAAGCACTACTCAGTTATAAGCCAGAAGAGCTTGCAAGGATTCGGGCGTATGCGGAACAGTTTCCCTTGGGTGGAGTGGGTCTCAGAGCCATTGATATTGTTTTGGCTGCTCAATGGCCATGGCATCTTGATGCCTTGAGTGGCCTTGAACAAGCCCAAACTGCTCTCAACGCCTGTGATGTTACTCACTTAGAGCATGCGCAGTGGCAAACCTTGTCTGGTGGTGAGCGCCAGAGAGTGTCTTTGGCAGCCTGTTTTGCGCAAAATACTCAGGCCATTCTTTTGGATGAGCCTACATCTCATTTGGATATCGGTCATCAAGTTGCTTTACTCAACACACTGGTTCAACAAAGTAATACCTGTGAGCAAGCCATCATTGCTAGCATGCACGATATTGGTTTGATTCAACGCGGTTTCACGCACGCATTGTTGTTGATGAGCGATGGATCTTATTTGGCTGGATCTTTGTCAGAAGTGATTAATCCAATTAATCTGGAAAAATCACTCGGTCATCCAATTTCAATTGCTCAAACATCTACCGGTCAAACGATTTACGTGCCAGCATGATGTTTAGCTGATAGCTTAGTTGGCTATCTGGCGAACTTTATTGATTTCAGCGCAGATCTTTTGTGCGCCTTGCATGATGCGAGGCGACGGTCTACTGATAATGTCGCCGTCTAAATCAATAAAGGCTTTATTTTTTGTGGCGGCCAGCTGAGGAAATGATGACCACATCGACCAATCAGTCTTCATCTTAGCGCTGTCTACGGCTGTAAAAATAATTTCTGGATTGGCTTTAATGACAGCCTCTCTGCTGACCGTGGGAACTAAAACCTTTTCATTGGCAAACAATTGCTCGCCTCCACACAGTTGAATGATGTCACTGATGATGTGATCTTGATTGAGTGTCATCAGGGGTTGAGCCCAGATTTGATAAAAAACTTTGACTTTTATTTTGCCGATGTTTTTTTGATGGTTGCTTTGCTGCTTGGCGTTTTGTTGTTTGGTGCTGAGCTCTGTAATTTTAGATCTAAGTGCATCAGCATTTTTTTTCGCTGCCGATTCAGTGCCTAAGACTTTGCCAATAGTTTCAATATCAGTGGCAATGTCCGATAGCTTTTTAGGCTCCACAGCTATGAATTGCACATCTTTACTAAAAGTCTTTTTGATCGATTGGATTTGAGATTCAGATGTTCCGCCGCGCCAGTAAATGATCAAATCAGGCCGAAGTGATTTCATCTTTTCAAGATCAATCGATCTGGCATCGCTGGTAACCGGTAATTGTTTGACTGATGCCGGAAGGTTGCTGAATGCGCTGACGCTCACTAGGCGGTCAGATCCTCCGGCCGCATCAACCAACTCACTCAAATGAGGAGCTAAAGTGATGATGCGTTGGGGGTGAGGTTGGGGGCGGCCTTCTTGTTTTGCAAAACTATCATTACTGCCAAGACTGACTGAGATACCCAGCAATACTTGAGAGGCAATCAATGCGATTGAAAAGCCTTTTGAAAACATCTTGATCAGATTTCTAGATTGTCAATGAGGCGAGTTTTACCTAATTTTGCTGCAGCCAAAACGACCAATGGCTCTTTGCTTGAAAGATCTGCATCATTCGCACTCAGTAAATCATTGCGTTTGCGCACAGAGATGTAGTCAGGCACCCACCCTCTAGCGCTTAACTTGGCGCAAGCGCCTTGTTCAATTTTTAAAATATCTGCAGGCGTTAATTTACCTTGCAATACTTTTTCTTGGATTTCTTTCAGTGTCTGAATCAACTGCACAGCTTCTACACGTTCTTCCGGTGATAAGTAACCATTTCTTGAAGAGAGGGCCAGGCCATCATCTGCGCGAACAGTTTCTGCAGGAACAATGTCGACTGGGAGTGCTAATTGGCGACACATTTGACGAATCACCATCAGCTGCTGATAGTCTTTCTTACCAAATACGGCAACCTTGGGTTGAACGCAAGAGAATAGTTTTAAAACAACAGTGCAAACACCTTCGAAAAATCCAGGGCGGAATTCTCCTTCCAGAATCTTGCCTAAATTTTGAGGAGGTTCAACGCGGTATTCTTGAGGCTCTGGGTACAAATCTTTTTCAGTGGGCGCAAACAAGACATATACACCTTCTTTTTCTAGCTTCTCAACATCCGCCTGAAAAGTTCGTGGGTATTTATCAAAATCCTCATTAGGACCAAACTGCAAGCGATTGACAAAAATACTGGCAATCACGGGGTCGCCATGCTGTCTGGCCAAGCGCATCAAAGAGAGATGACCTTCATGAAGGTTGCCCATCGTAGGAACAAACACCGCTCGGTTTTGTCCGCGCAATTGATCACGCAAATCTTGAATGTCGCTGATGATCTTCATGGGGTTTTTCTTTGGATGACGATGTTAGTTAGGCGAATATGCCAAACGCACATAAATAGGGGCGTACGGTTCTGCTTGAGTGATTTCGATCAAAGCTTCTCTGGAGAGCTCAAGCATTGCAATGAAATTCACCACCACCATTGGTGCACCTTGACCGGTGGCAATCGCATCTTCAAACAGATCGGTGAATTCAATAAAGCGCTCACCTTGCAAGCGTCGCAAAATACGCGTCATGAAATCACGCACGGATAATTGCTCACGGGTGATGGTGTGATGTTGATTGAGCTTGGCGCGATATAGAACATCCTTCCAAGCTGCTTGAATGTCATTCGGGTTGATATCAGGCCAAGTAACGGCCACAG